>JAYVME010000269.1:0-4326 GCA_043759115.1 Betaproteobacteria bacterium
ATCTTCCGGGTAACGTCACCATGCTTGGCGGCGGCCGTGGCGGTGCGGGTAGCCGGGGTGCATCGTTGAGTGCCAACCCAATTATATTTTTGCAAGACTAACAGACGGATATTTGCAAAATGACGCAGACATTGACGCTGATATTCATGAGCGGATCGCGCGACGGCGAAGAAGTCCGACTCGAAGCCACTGGCTCGCCGCCGTCCGTTTCGATCGGACGGGACGCGCCTTGCGAGTTGATGATATCTGATGACCCCGATCTCTCACGCCGCCATGCTCGACTTTTCTGGAACGGCTCGTCCTGGATGCTGGAAGACCTGAACAGCAGCAATGGAACGTTCATCGGCGAGTTTCAAGCCGCACGCAGACTTTTAGGAAGTGGCTCGATCAAGGATGGCGAAATATTTCGGGTGGGGCTTACACGCTTGCGGTTGGGCGGCGCCAAGAATGAACGACTAGCGACCGCTGCTGCGGCCGCGATCGCGCCACGGTCCTGACCGCATACACTCGATCTTCAGGTGATCGCCCAAGGTTAGTTCGCAGCTCGCTGTCGCCACGCAAGCGGGTGACGCCAATCCACCCGCTAAAAAACGACTTGACTCTATATGGTGCTTCCGCCATATTCTTGAAATGTCTGACACGACGGTCAAACCAGTTTCATGGATCGGTTCGAGCTATAAGGACTTCCGGGCATTTCCAGACCCCGTGCAGGACGCGATGGGCTACGCGCTGTATCAGGCCCAGATTGGAGAGAAGCATGGCAGAGCGAAACCGCTCAAGGGGTTCGGTGGGGCAGGGGTGCTTGAAATTGTTGCCGACCATGTGGGCGACACTTTCCGGGCGGTGTACACGGTGAAGTTCGCGACAGCGATATATGTCCTGCACGCCTTCCAGAAGAAGTCGAAGTCGGGAATCAAAACTTCGACCGAAGATTTGAAATTGATTCAGCGGCGGCTCAACGCAGCCGAAGCCGATTACAAGGTTCATCTCGGAAAAGGAAAAGCATCATGAAAAAAGACTCAGGTACCAGCGTCGTGCGCGGCACGAAGAATATCTTTGCCGACCTTGGCTTCCCCGATGCCGATACACATCTGCTTAAAGCTGAACTGGTGACGCGAATTCAGAGTGTTATCAGCGGGCAAAAGCTGACCCAAACCGCAGCGGCCAAACGCATGGGTCTTAGTCAGCCGGACGTGTCCCGGCTGCTCAAAGGGCAATTCAGGGACGTGTCCATTGAACGTCTGATGCGGCTGCTGACGCGGCTCGGATGCGATGTCGATATCACCATTCGTAACCATAGGAAAGTAGCGGCGCCACGGGATACGATCCGCCTGCGGGCGGCCGCGTTATAGATAGTCAAGTCAGCCGATGATGTCGGCCGATTCTGCCAAGGGAGCAGGGCATCAGCGGCATCCAATTACCTGGTTTCGGGACTGAGCTTTGTTCCATGGACAGCCGGCAGCCATATCCCGAACACTTGGTTTGTCTCGACCTATCCCCCGACCATGACCATCGGTTTGGCCGCGGACCTTGAGCAGGAGCATCAGGTCGTCAGGTAGCCGCCGTCGATATCGATCGCAGCACCAGTAATGAAATGCGCGCGCCGCTGCGCTAGCGGATAGCCCACAGCGAAATCTGCGGCACGAATCCGATCAGCGCCGAGACCAATATCATCGCCACCACGAACGGAAACGCGTAGCGCGCGATGGTCATGATGGGCTGCCCGGTCAGGCTCGACACCACAAAGAGATTAAGCCCCATCGGCGGCGTGATGAAGCCGAGCCCGAGCGAGGTCACCATGAAGATGCAGAAGTGAATCTGATGCATGCCGATCTGTTGCGCCACCGGGTAGAGCAGCGGCGCCAGGATCACGATATTGGGCGTGGTCTCCATGAACATGCCGGCGATGACGAAAATCAGCAGCATGATCAGAATCAGCAGCGTGCGGTCGGTGGTGAGCGTGGTGAGCGCGGCGACAAATTGCTGCGGAATGTCGAGCACCGTGAGCGCCTGCGCAAACAGGAGCGCGACTGCGATGATGGGCAGGATCACGCCGTTGACGCGCGCCGAGGTCGCGAGCATCGCCGGAAAGTCCTTGAGCGTGATCGTGCGCTGGCACAAGCCCACGATCAGCGCTACCGCCACCGCCACCGCGGCCGATTCGGTGGGCGTGAACACGCCGGAGTAGATGCCGCCGAGGATGATGAAAGGCACCGCGATTGCGTACTTGGCATCATTGAGCGCCACGAACCACGCGCGCCATGAAAACCGTTGCCGGGAATTCTCATAACCGTTGATCCGGTTCAGCGCCGCGTTGGTGAGCATGACCGACGCGAGCACGATCAGGCCGGGAATGAACGCGGCGAGAAAGAGCGTCGCCGAGGAAATGCCGAGCACCAACCCGATGATGATGTAGGCAATCGACGGCGGAATCAGGATACCGGTGCACGCGCCCGCCGCCACCAGCGCGCACGCGTACGGCAGCGGATAACCGCGCTCGACGAGCCGGCCCATTGTTATGCGGCCGATGGCCGCGGCATCGGCGGCATCCGAGCCGGAGATGCACGCGAAAAAGCCGCAGCCCATGACCGTCGAGGTGCCGAGTCCGGAGCGCAGGCTGCCGGTGGTCGCTTCCGCGAAATCGAGCAGCTTGTAGGCGAGCCTGGAGCGCACCATCACGTCGCCGGTCAATACGAAAAGCGGAATCGCGATCAGCGCGAACGAATCGACGTTGTCGAATAACGCTTCGCCGAGCAAAGACAAAGGCAACGAATCGGTGGTTAACAGCAGGGCCACCGTGCCGATGCCGAGCACCGCCCAGAACGGCACCGACAGCGCGAGCAGCACCAGCATGAATACGATACACAGCGTTGCCGCCATCGCGCTACCGCCGCGCCGGCTGCCGCGTGAAGCGCGGGGGCGGCAGGCATTCAGTCCGGTCGGGGCGGGCGGATCGGATGATCAGCGGCATTGCTTCAGTCGAACAGCAACGCGCCCTTGAACGCGTCGCGGCCGGCGCGGATATCCTGAATGTCGCGCCGGATCGATTGCAGCAGGCGCCAGATCATGAGGGTGAAGCCGAGCGGCACCGCGCATTCGAACCAGGCCTTGCTGATACGCAAGGCCGGCGCCGCCGCCCCAAACTCGACAAGCGTCGAAATCGTATGCACCGACCAGTAGATCGCGACGCCCGCGAATATCAGGGTGACCCCATCGGCGAATATGTAGATGTAGCCATGCCAGCGGTTGGGCAGCAGTTGCAGCACTGTGTCGAACCGGATATGCGCGCGCTCCTTTACCGCTTGCGCAGCACCCACCCAGCCCAGGTAAATGAATGCGTAACGCGCCACCTCTTCGCCCCACAGGCTCGAATACTGGAACACGAAGCGCCGCACCACTTCATTGACGATGACAAACACGACCGTGCAGTAAAACACGAGCATCAGATAGCGCTCGGCGTCGGCGTCTAGGCGCCTAAGCACGTTACCCACGATCAGGCTCTCGCGTCATGCGCAGGCGGAATTGCGCCGCCTCGCCGCGGCGGCCGGGAATGAGCGAATTCTGGTTCGCCGCGGCGCCGGTCATCGTCGTCCTCGCGCTTGGATCGTTCTACCCCGCCACCGTCAATTTGCCTTTGGTGTTGGCCGCTTTCTTGAGTTTCTCGAAATTATCCAGCGAGCCGGCGAGTTCCTTCTTGATGTCGTCCCACTCTTTCCGTTGCTCGCCGCACGCGTCGACCCAGCGCTTTTTCTCGTCGGCCGTGAGGGCGTAGAACTTGCAGCCGGCTTTGGTGAACTCCTGCACCGACAGGTCGCGCGCCTTGATAATCTGGGCGAACGATTGCGCCTGGGTCAATTCCGAGGCCTCATCGAACTTGCGCTGCATGTCTTTTGGCAGGCTGTTGAACCACGGCAGATTGCACGCGAACATTTGTGCGTCCGGCACCGATTCGACCGTCGTGATCGATTCGAGGATGTCGATGAAGCCGAACGTGTAGAGCGCGCCGATGGCCGGGTCGAGCGCATCGGCCACACCCTGTTTCAAAGCGGTCGGGGTCTCGCCCCATGCGACGATGGTCGGATTGGCGCCGGCGAGTTGGTAAAAGCGGCCGAGCAGCTTGGACGGCGGAATACGCATCTTGACGCCCTTCATGTCGTCGGGCGTGCGCACGACCCTGCCGAAGCCTTTGCGCACGGCGATCGTGCGCGGATCCACCGTGTAGTAGAAAAGCGGCTTGTAGTTCTTGGCGTTGACTTTCGGATTGATCTCGTCGGCCCACGCCTTGGAGGTCACCAGATTCGCGTAGCGCTGATTTTCCCCGCACCA
>JAYVME010000270.1:0-4319 GCA_043759115.1 Betaproteobacteria bacterium
CGAGGGCCATCAGGGCATCGAACAGCGGCTCGGCGGGCATGCCTGCCGCGGCGACTGTCAGGCAGTCCGCGAACTTGGTCCACAACTCGTCGCGGCGCAACGGGCTCTCATGGTCGCCCCGCACGTGGGTGATCGGGCCGCTGTCTAACTGGCGGCCGTCGTGCGTGTCGATCACAACGCGGTCATGGATCGCATATCCGGGGCGCTCCGGATTGTCGCGGTCATCCGGCGTGACCACGACGCGCTTCATCAACGCCTGCACGTCGGGTCTCAAAACAAACTCATCGGTGAGCTCGGCAAGGCCTGCCCGTCCTGCGATGAGCGGCGCCGCCATGGCAAATTCGATACTGAATTTCGCTTCAAGACCGGTCCGCGGTGCGTGATTACGAAGAATGACCGCATTGCGTCGGCTGATCGACACGGTGATGCGCTCCACGTTCTTCACGTCCGTGGGATGAGCGTGCAACAGGTCGAACATGCCGTCGATGGCCCTATGGGTGCAGTAGCAGAGCGGATACTTTTTGACGCTGATGCGATTGCCTCCGCAGATCTGCCAGTCGGTACCGGCCGTTATGGACGAATCGACATCGATCCGGCCGCCGTAGGAGAAAGCGAACAGGAAGCCAGGGGCGTGTTCGAGGGCATCCAGCGCGGCCGTGAACCCGTTGCTAACGAGCTTTGCCGAGGCGACCCCCGCATGCGCCGCGCGTCCTGCGTGAAAGGGCTTGGTCATGGTGCCGACGTTCACGATGAGTCCGCAGCTTTGCGAAGCGCTCAGGCCGATGGCCATGGCGCATTGCTCGGGATTCAGACCCCTCAACGACGCGCAGGCCGCCGCCGCGCCGACGGCGCCGAAGAAACCCGTCGGATGCCATCCCTTGTCGTGATACCGACCGACGTCGGCATCCCGGCGTGTGAGTTCCGCGATGGTTTCGTAACCTGCGGCATAAGCGGTGACCATCTGCTGGCCTGAGGCTCCGAGGGCCTCCGCTTCAGCAAGAACAGCCGGAACGAGAAATGAGCTGGCATGCCCGAAGCCGCGCTGCGAGACATCGTCGAAATCGAGCGCGTGTGCGGCCGTGCCGTTGATCCAGGCCGCGTCCAATGCGGAGGCGCGACCCTGTCTGCCCAGCAGGGTAGCTTCGTTTCCGGTCGGCGCAAGCATGGACTTCACCAGTTGCGGGGCGGTCTCCCGCGCGCCAGCGATAGCCACGCCGATCGTATCGGCAAAAGCGGTGTTGATGGGAAGGAGTGCTTCCCTGGGGATGTGCCCGTATCGAAGGCCGGATATGAACCGGCCCAGATCCATGGTCAGGGTGGTCGTCATTTGTCCTTGGTGCTCGAATGAGTCGTTGACTGAAGCATGGCACCTTAAACGAGCGCTAATCGACCTGCATCCCGGTCGCCCTGATAATCTTGCCCCATCGTTCGGCGTCTTTCTTCATCGTGGCGCCGAGTTCCTGGGGGGTGCTGGCCGTGGGTTCGGCGCCCAAGCCCAGGAGCCGTTCACGTACGTCCGGCAGGTTGAGAATTCGAACGGCTTCTGCATTGAGCTTGTCTATGATGGGTCGCGGAGTGCCGGCACGCGTGAACAGCGCAGTCCAGTTGTTGAATTCCACGCCCGGCAGTGTCTCGTTGAATGTCGGGACGTCGGGCATGGCGGTCGCGCGTTTCGAGTCCGTGACTGCAATAACTTTCACCCTGCCCGCCTTGGCGTATGGCGTTATAAGGGGCAAGCCGGTGATCAGCATTTCGACTTGGCCACCGAGCAAATCGTTCATCGCAGGTCCGGCGCCCCGGTAACGCACATGCTCCATGTTGATGTTTGCGGTGGATTTCAACAATTCGAAGAACAACTGGTAAGCGTTGGAACCCGATGCGACATTGAGGCGGCCGGGGCGCGCCTTGGCCGCCGCAACCAGGCCTTTGACGTCGCGGAAGGGGATCGACGGATGGGCTACCAGCGCAACTGGCACCTTGACCAGCATGGACACTGGCGCGACGTCCTCGACGGGGTCAAAGTCGAGCTTGTAAAAAAACTGATTCATGGCGTGGGTGCCCATGGAACTCACCAGGAGGGTATAGCCATCGGCAGGCGCGCGCACCATCGCTTCAGTGCCAACGCTGCCGCTTGCGCCTGGGCGGTTGTCTACCACGACAGCTTGCCCGAGAGACTCGCTGAGTTTCTGACCGACTATGCGTCCGACGATGTCGGTAGTGCCTCCCGCCGGCCAGGGTACGATCAGCCGGATGATCTTGGAGGGATAGGCCTGCGAGTCCCTTCCCGGCGTGGTTTGCGCCGGCGCCGGCGACATGCACAGCGTGAGGATGAAAAGGCACCAAACTTTCGACATGATACGCCTCCGAAAAACAGATTATGTGAAGACTCGCGCTTTGCTACGCGCGCAAAAAAATCGTTGCCTACGCTACTCGGGCCGCACTCTTCGCCGCACCCGCAGTCCCGTTCAACGTAGCGAGCACGTCGTCGGTATCAGCGCCCAGCAACGGCGCGGGACGGTCGACGCCCGCGGTCTGGCTCCCAAAGCGCCATGGCGGGACGACGACCTCCTGCTCGCCGATATAGGGGTGATTGACGACACGCGTCAGGGCGCGCCGCTGCCTCCAAGTCGAGGTGCTCATTGCCTGGTAAGAGGCGACAGGCGCAACAGGAACACCCGCGGCGGTCAAGGTCGCCACGACTTCCTCCGCGGTTTGCTGCGACGTCCACGCCTCGAGCGCCTGCTCGATGTCGCGTCGCTGACTGACTCTGCCGCTGGCGTCGAGCCCGGCAAATTGGTGGAGGTCGGGGTCTTTGGCGGCTGCGAGCAGTTGCTGCCAATGACGCTCGGTTTCGACGGACACGGCAATCCATGTTTTTTTGCCTTTGCAGACGAAGTGTCCATGGGGGGCATAGAGCGGATGCTGGTTGCCGAGCACCCGAGCCTCGCCGTACAGCTGACTCTCGATCAACGGGCCCGTCAGGATGGAGAGTATGGCGTCGGTCTGTGAGAGATCGATCCACAGGCCGCGGCCGGTCACCTTTCTCCGGTATAGGGCCGCCATGAGCACGCAGACCGCGTGCGTCGCCGCGTTCGGGTCGCCCAGCGCCGTTTTTGCCATGCCGACAACGGTTTGCGCGCCGTCCGGTTCTGCGTAGCCGACAAGGGATTCCAGGCCGGCCATCGACGTCATGATCCCGGCATAGCCCTTCATGTGACTCAGCGGGCCCGCGTGACCTGCGAGGGACATCGAGAGCATCACGATGGAGGGGTTGACGTCGAAGAAATCGACGTATCCGAGATTGATCTTGTCGAGCGCACCGGGCCGCATGTTTTCCACGACGACATCGCAGGATGCGACGAGTTTGTGGATCTGCGCCTGACCTTCGGGCGTCTTGATATCGAGCTCGACGCTTCGCTTCCCATGATTCAACTGGTTGAACCAGGGGTTCAGCTCTGCCACGGGCCCCGCCATCTCCTTGCCGTCCACGATCGGGCGCCCGCGCTGGCGCACTGAATCCAGGCGGGACGGGTGCTCGATCTTGATTACCTCGGCGCCGAAGTCGGCCAACATGGAGCCCACCAAGGGACCGGACCACACCCAAGAGAGGTCCAGCACGCGCAGGCCCCTGAGAAAGGTGGACGGCGCAGGCGATCGCGTTTTCCGCACTGGCCAAGGCTTGGCCGCTGCCGCAACGGTCGCCGTCGTTGCGTTTGCCGGCCCCTCATACAGGCGCCACGGCTCTGAGGGCACCATCACTGACGCTCCCCCGTCGAGCGTGAAAGATTTCAGTGAGCCGCGGAAGGCGAACTGCGGATCCTCCAGCGCTTCGCCGACAAATCGCACCGGCGCCGCCGGGAATCCGAACTCGAGGCCGAAGTTCATGATTGCAGTCTTGGTATGCTGGGCGAGCCATGGCAGCAGATACGAGTCGGCCTCGTCCGCGTGCTTGCGCGCGATCACCTGCGGATCCTTGAACCGCTCGGCGTGACTCCACTCGGGATCGCCCATCGCCTTTAGAATTCCTCTCCACTCATGGTCGCGGCGACAGTAGAGGGCAACATAACCGTCGTTGCAGGTAAAGAGTCCGAGAGGATAGATGCCGCCGGACATGAATGGCCTGCGCCCATCCCGCTGCCACGGCCGACCGTAGGGAAGGTAGTTCTGGGCAAGCATGCTCACGCAATGCGCGATCACGTCGCGGGACGACACATCGACCGGGCTCGATGCTGCGCCCGCATCGGAGAGCAGCGCGACGAGGGCCGCGGCTGCGGCGCTGGCGCCAGCTTCGTGGTCCACGATGTTGTAGGGCGGTGTGA
>JAYVME010000271.1:0-9818 GCA_043759115.1 Betaproteobacteria bacterium
CGCCACGTCGCAAAAAACATCGTCGCTGCGGGCCTCGCCAAAAAATGCGAAGTGCAGGTCGCGTATGCAATTGGCGTCGCGCGTCCGGTGAGCGTGCTGGTCGATACGTTCGGCACCGGCACCATCGCCGACGAGAAAATCGCCATGCTGGTGGAAAAACATTTCGACCTGCGGCCCAAAGGCATCATCCAGGCGCTTGATCTGCTGCGTCCGATTTATCTCAAGACGGCGGCCTACGGCCACTTTGGGCGCGACGAGCCGGAGTTCACTTGGGAAGCGACTGACAAAGCTGCCGCACTTAAGGCAGATGCGGGGATCAAGTAAGGCGAGCTTCGCCGCGCGGAAAGCTCAACGACAAGCCGAGAGGTGAAGCGCGGGGCTTGAAATACCCTAGAAACGCCGGCTGCTGCCGGCGTTTTTTTTGTCGTGGCGCGTAGGGTGTTCCACCGCCTCACAAAACGCAGCTAATTTAACAACCCCCTCACGCCGACGGTACTTGGGCGGCACCGTCCCCTTGGCGCTTCTCAACCATCTGCGTATCGTATTGCGCGATAAGCCCGTGCGCTTCGTTATTTCATGCAGCGACAGTTTGTCGCGCAGATAAAGCCGTCGAATCTTGCCCAATATTTCCATGGTGATCACCCTTTTTATCTCCTGCCTAAAAATTAGGCAGGATAAGTAGAGCACCTCGGTCAATTTTGGATCGGCATCACCCCTTAAAGTGGGTCAGTTTTCGGTCAGCGGCAACACATGGAGTTAGATTCATACCTAGTGTCCTTTTAACTGTCCAACAATTATTATTTATGTCTATAAAATACATGTTTGTCAAATACCTGCATTCCAGATAAAGTGTCCATTGTTATGTCCATAGAACTGTCCATAAATGGCCGATATTAGCCAATTTCAGCCGCTGTTTCCTGAGGAGCGAGTGCTGGGGCCATTGCAGGAACTGGCCGCACAACTAATCACGGAGTGCCACACCCTTCGAGGTCAGGCAGGGGAGCCGATCGTTCGCGCGCTTAGGCCAAAGCTGCGTGCTATGAATTCCTATTACACGAACAAGATCGAGGGGCAGCACACCCGGCCCGCTGAAATCGAACGTGCCATTCAAAAGAATTTCAATGCGGACGCTGCGCTAGCTAAAAAGCAGCGCGTGGCTGTCGCGCATATGGAAGTCGAACAACAGCTAGAAACGGCACTTAATAAGACTGCTCCAGGAGAGGCCTTCTCGCCACAAATAGTTTGCGAGATTCATGGGTTGCTTTATAGCAAGTTGCTTGAAGCCGACCGAGTCACTGATGATGGCGAGCCGATCGTTCCAGGCGAATACCGAACGAAACCTGTGACAGCCGGGCGACATCTTGCGCCGCCCCAAAAGGATATTGAAGGTCTAATGGAGGGGTGGGCAGAACGCTATCGCAAATTAGCGGGTACAGAAGCGCTTTTGATTGGCTCGGCATGTTCACATCACAGGCTTACCTGGATCCATCCCTTCATCGACGGTAATGGACGTGCTGCACGCCTTCATACGCACCTTGTGTTGCACGCGATGGGACTCACCCAAGGTTTATGGTCTCCCATGCGGGGCCTCGCGCGAACGCAGGAACAATATTACGCCCGACTCAGCAACGCAGACTTGCCACGCCGAAATGATTTGGACGGACGTGGTTCACTTTCGCAAGAAGAGCTAGTCGCATTCGCCAGTTATTTTCTTGAGATTTGTTTGGACCAAGTGCGTTTCATGCGCGAAAGACTTAACCTCGCTACGTTGAAAGATCGACTGAAATCACTGCTGCTTTATTTGCAAGAGCAGCCTTGGGAGGTAGGTAGCGAGAAATCCGTGGTCAAGATCGACGCGCTCGAAGCATTGCACTATGTTGCTATGACTGGCCCGATTGAGCGTTCAACCTTCATCAGAATGACGAGTCTAGGAGATCGTACTGGTAGGAGAGTCTTGGCGAGCTTGCTTAATTTTGGGGTATTAACGGAAGAATCGCCACGCTCGCCAGTCTCATTTGGAGTCCCGCTTTCTTCGCTTCGGTTTTTGTTTCCGAATCTTTGGCCAGAAGCCGAGGTCGATTGAAAGATGGCCGCACGGCATACTACGATACGGCGATCCCAGCAGCGTTTTGCTTGTATCTTGTATTGAGCCAAAGACTCGGAACCGCACCGCAAGACAAACGGACGGCATTTGCGCTACAATCCGCCCCCTCCCCCGAGGAGCGTTGCGATGGCCGCCCTTGATGCGGCCACCAGGCTCGGGGGGTCCAGACCCGCAACGGCGCTCACGAACTTTTTTCTGCACAGGAAAGGAGCGCGTGATGAACGCCTCTACGCAAGCAAAATTCACCGACTATAAAGTCGCCGACATGGCGCAGGCCGCCTTCGGCCGCAAGGAAATCGCGATTGCCGAGACCGAAATGCCGGGACTCATGGCGGTGCGCGAGGAATTCAAGGGCAAGCAGCCGCTGAAGGGCGCGCGCATCGCGGGGTCGTTGCATATGACGATCCAGACCGCGGTGCTGATCGAAACGCTGGCCACGCTCGGCGCCGATATCCGCTGGGCGTCGTGCAACATTTTCTCGACGCAGGATCACGCGGCTGCAGCCATTGCGGCGGGCGGCATTCCGGTGTTTGCCTACAAGGGTGAAACGCTCGATGATTATTGGGATTACACCCACCGTATCCTGGCGTGGTCGGATGGCGGCGCGCCCAACATGATCCTCGATGACGGTGGCGACGCAACGCTGTTGGTGACGCTCGGGGCCCAGCACGAGAAGGCCGGCACGACTCCACCGGAGGGCAGCAATGAAGAAGAGCGCGTGCTGTTCGCGGCGATGCGCAAGACCCTCAAGGAAAAACCCGGCTTCTACTCGAAAATCCAGGCTAGCATCAAAGGTGTGACCGAAGAGACCACGACCGGCGTACATCGCCTCTACCAGATGGAAAAAGAGGGCCGCCTGCCGTTTCCCGCCATCAACGTCAACGACTCGGTCACCAAATCGAAGTTCGACAACCTCTACGGTTGCCGCGAATCGCTGGTCGACGCCATCAAGCGCGCGACCGACGTGATGATCGCCGGCAAAGTGGCGGTCGTCGCCGGCTATGGTGATGTCGGCAAAGGCAGCGCGGAGGCGCTGCGCGCCCTGTCCGCGCAGGTGTGGGTAACCGAGATTGATCCGATCTGCGCATTGCAGGCGGCGATGGAAGGCTTCCGCGTCGTGACGATGGACTACGCCGCCGACAAAGCCGACATTTTCGTCACCGCCACCGGCAACCTCTCCGTGATTACGCACGACCACATGAAGCGCATGAAGCACAATGCGATCGTGTGCAACATCGGTCACTTCGATTCGGAAATCGAAATCGCCAGCCTGAAGCAATATGAGTGGGACAATATCAAGCCGCAAGTCGACCACGTCGTGTTTCCCGACGGCAAGCGCCTGATCGTGCTGGCCGAAGGCCGTCTGGTAAATCTCGGCTGCGGCACCGGACACCCGTCGTTCGTGATGTCTAATTCGTTCACCAACCAGACGCTCGCGCAAATCGAACTCTTCGTTAACGGCAGCCAGTACGAGAACAAGGTTTACACACTGCCCAAGCATCTCGATGAAAAAGTCGCCCGTCTGCATCTGAAAAAACTCGGCGTCGACCTGACCGTGCTGTCCGAGACGCAGTGCCGCTATCTGAACGTGCCGGTCGGCGGACCGTACAAAGCGGATCACTACAGGTATTGAGGGGGGTTGACAGTTTGATCCGATAGGTACAAAGTGGCTCCATTATGGAGCCAAATCGGGTCTACTATGGCGCTTAACCTGTCGATCAAAAACGTTCCTGAAACGCTGGCCAAAAAGCTACGCGAGCGCGCCGAGCGTAACCATCGTTCGCTGCAAGGAGAGCTGATGGCGATACTGGAAGCCGCCGCAAGCGAACCCCAAGTTGTCCGTGCGAATGCCGGCGCACCGAAGTACGAAGTGGAATCCACCACAGCGATTGCCGATAGTCTGCTGGAACGGCTGATGGAAATCGCCGGTGACCGCGGCATCGTTACATCCAAGCGGCTCACGCGCGAACAGGCGCATGACCGCAAAGCTCTACGAAAGCAAGGCAGCTGACTCGGTGCGCCATGGGCATGTTCGATACCATCTATTGTCGTCAGCCGCTGCCGGACCGCCGGGCAACAGATGAAGGCTTCCAGACCAAGAGCCTTCACAACTCGCTGTGCGTTTACGAAATTGGATCCGATGGACGATTGCGGGAACTCGCGACCGACGACCGCGGCATGTTGCTGGGAGAGGGTCTATCACGATGACGCCGCGCGAACGCTTTCTCTCGCTCCTCAAGCACGACATACTCAAGCTCGACCTCGCAGAGCTTAACTTCGGCGTCTACCGCATCCTCAACGCGCGGCGCGATCTGGTTCTGCGCTTCCTCGACGAAGAACTGCCGGCGTTCATCATCGGCCAGCTCGCCACTGTGCCGGGAACCGCGACCGAGGACGAGGAAGGCCGCATCTACGGCGCGCTGGATACTTTTTTCCATCGCTATTGGGACGATGGCGACTTCGTGCTGCGGCCGCGGCGCGGGCGCGACGCCGCCTACAGCATCCCCTATGACGGCTCGGACGTGCATTTCCACTGGGCCACCAAGGGCAGCCACTATGTGAAGAGCGGCGAGTTTCTCAAGACCTACGCGTTCAAGCCCGAGGGCGCAGGTGGTGAAGTGCGCTTTGAAGTCGCCACAGCGCATCAGGAGAAAGACAACGTCAAGGGCGCCAAGCGTTACTTCGTGCCCGGAAGCAAGGCACAGGACGGCGCCACCGCGGTATTCCGTTTCGAATATCGTCCCCTAACCGAGGCGGAAACCAAAAAACACGATACCAAAAGCGGCAAAACAAAAAGCAACAGCGCCGAAAACGGCAATGGCGAGAATGGCGGTGGCCAGCTTGCCGCAAGCAAAGTACAAGACCATTTACTTCGTGCCTGGCTCGACGGCAGCGACTTCAAAAGTGCCGCGGTGCCCGCCGCGCTGCGGGACGCGGCATTCGACAAGCATGTCGCGCGTTACGTGCGGCGGCAGACCAGCGATTTCTTCGTGCACCCGCACCTCGGGCCGTTCCTCGAAGGCGAACTCGATTACTTCCTCAAGAACGAGTTTCTGCAATTGTGGGACCGAGAGACGCCGGAGGCCCTCGCGCGCGAGCGCGCCAAGTTCAATATCGTGCGCGAAATCGGGCGGCGCATCATTGCTTTCCTGCACCAAATCGAGGATTTTCAGGCGCGCGTGTTCGAGAAGCGCAAGTTCATTCTGCGCACTGACTGGCTGGTCATGTCCTCCGCGCTCGCGGCGCGTGACGGCGGCAAGGCGCTGGTGGAACTAGCCGCGGTTAACAAGCAGCAGGTCGCCGAATGGCGGCGCTGGGTGGGCGACGACAAGCTTGCGGGAAAAGCGCTGCTGGCGAAATACCCGCATCTGCCCATCCATACTGCACACTTCGATGAAGCGTATGCGCTGGCCGTGCTCGGCTGTTTCGAGGACATAGACTCTGATTTAGGAGGCGTTCTAGTGCATGGAGATAACTATGGTGCACTAAGAACACTTGAGGCGAGCTATCAAAAGCGAGTCCAGTGCATATACATAGATCCACCCTATAACACCGATGCTGGACCAATCGACTACAAAAATGAATACCGATCCGCTTCTTGGGCTTCGTTACTAGACAATCGAATTAGAGCTGGTCAACGCCTATTGCGCAACGATGGTATTGCGGTGGTGACTATAGATGACTATGAAGTTCATACGTTGGCGAGGCTCTTACAAGAGATTTTTGGTAAGGAGAATGAACTTGGTGTCGCTGCGATCCGAAACAACCCGTCAGGACGGTCCACAGTAAAAGGATTCTCCGTTTGTCATGAGTACGCATTCTTTTTCGGCGACACGGACGCAGCAGCATTGCGCCGTATCCCGAGAACAGAAAAACAACTTGAGAGGTTTACGACCGAGGAAGGAAATATTGTCGACTGGAGAAATTTTCGAAAAGACGGTGGCGCAGTAACTTATCGCCACGCTAGACCCAAGCAATACTACCCCCTCTATGTCTTGAGCGACCTTACCAATATTCGAATTCCAAAATTATTATGGAATGCCGAAAAAAAAGAATGGGATGTGCTCGAAAAAAACAAGGCTAATGAGGAAGTAATTTTCCCAATTGATGATAAGAACAGACATCGCGTTTGGAGCCTGACTCATGGTTCGATCGATATCAACTCGCTAAGAGCTAAACGGAACACTGACGGGCTCCTGGTCGTACAACGCAGACACACGCCATCTAGTGGAATTCTGCCGCGCTCTTGGTGGGATAAGCCCTTGTACGCAGCGCGTGAACACGGAAGTGCCGCACTCACAGCGTTGTTTGGTGATTCGGAAGGGTTTTCCTTCGCAAAATCTCCCTTCGCCGTACAGGATTGTATTTGGATAGCCGGATTGAATGAGGAATCGAGCGAGTTAGTCATCGATTTCTTCGCAGGTTCTGGGACAACGGGGCATGCCGCTATCAATCTAAATCGACAGGATGGCGGAGAAAGACGTTTCACTCTCGTTGAACAAGGTGAGTATTTTGATACGGTGCTACTCCCCCGTATTGCAAAAGTGATTACCTGCCCAGATTGGAAAGATGGCCTTCCTAAGCAAGACGTGAATCATTCCAACGAAAGCGGTATTCATTGGTCTGACCGGACACTACCGATCGTGAAAGTTCAGCGCATCGAGCGCTACGAAGATTCCCTCGATGCGCTCGAAACCCGCGACGAGTACGACGCCCGCCGGGCCGGCATGCAGGAAATGGCAGGCGCGGATTACACGCTGCGTTATTTGCTGGAGGAAGAAACGCGCGGCTCCGCGCTGTTCGCGCCGGGACGATTGTTCGAAGCGCCCTTTTCCGCGCAACTGCCCGTGCACACGCCCGGCGGCGTTAAGCTGGTGCCGATCGACCTCGCCGAAAGCACGCTTGCGATGCTGGGTTTGCGGCTTACGCGCGTGTTCGCGGACCATTTCGAGAAACGCCGCTACCGCATCATGGCTGCGCGTACCCGCACCGAGGAAGTGCAACTCGTGGTGCTGCGCGATCTCACTCCGGCGCCGGAGAAAAAATTCTGGGAACGCGAGTACCGCTGGCTCGCGAAGCTTGTCGAGTCGCGCTGGAGTGTGAAGCTCGGCGGCTACGCGCGCATCTGGCACAACGGCGATACGCTGTTTCTTGACGGCGAGCCCGGCGCGAGCATCGACGCCGAGTTTGCCCGCGTAATGCAGGAACGCGACCCGCATGCCGCCACGGGC
The DNA here is from genome assembly GCA_043759115.1 of Betaproteobacteria bacterium. GTDB lineage: Bacteria > Pseudomonadota > Gammaproteobacteria > Burkholderiales > SG8-41 > PALSA-1004. Next base: position 7,336 of record JAYVME010000271.1, read on the forward strand.
TAAATCGGCGGCAGGCACGGGACGCGCGTTTACGCGCGATTTGGCGCTCGCCGACTGGCTGACCGCCCAACTCGGCGGCAACTACGACCGGCTGCTCGACACTCTTTCCGACTGCGCGGCGGGCGCGAGCACCGGCGGCTATTCGAATTTCGCAGCAAGCGTGGTGTCGCGCCAAGGCTGTACGATCGGCCCGGAAGTTCTGGCGGCGGACGGCCGAATCGCAGCGCACGTCGCGCGTATTGCGCGCGCGCGGCCTGGCTTTACGCTGACGTATTTTCAGTGGCTGGCGTGCTTCTACAGTGACATGTATCTCGCACGGCTGAAGCAGAACCGCGTTTCGCTGCTGAGTGCGCTGGAAGCACATCGCAAGGAGCGGTTTCTGCATTTGCCGGCGTTCGCGGATGCCGAACTCGACCGCATCGCCTGCTTCATGGCGACGGGCGCTGGCAAGACGCTGGTGCTGCATCTCAATCTGTTGCAATTTCTCGAGCATCGGCCGTTCGAAGCGCAGAACATTCTGTTGATAACCCCCAACGAATCGTTGTCGTCACAACACCGCGCGGAACTCGCTGCCTCGGGCTTGGCCAACCTTCCAGTCACTGTCACCGAAATCACCAAGTTCTATTTCACCGACGGCGCGGCGCGGCGCAAGGGCGGCGGCGTGCAAGAGCCGGTGGGCAACTACCGCGGCCCCAACCTGCTGTTGGTGGACGAGGGTCACAAAGGCACGCGCGGAGACGAAGAGCGCGGTCAGGGTAACTGGCGCGACATCCGCGAATCGCTGGCCGGGCACCCACAGGCGCGGCAACCCGTCGAAGGCAAAACCGGTTTCACATTCGAATATTCCGCCACTTTTGCGCAGGTGGCTGCGCTTTCGCGCGACCTGCATGCGGAGTATGCGAAGAGTGTATTTATCGATTTCGGCTACGCGCGATTCTGGCGCGAGGGCTACGGCAAGGATTTCCGCGTGGTCAACACCAAGGACGCGGTGCAGGAAGATTTGCTGCTGACCGTGGGCCTGCTTGGCTTTTACGAACAGGCGCGGGCGTTCGATGAAAACCGCGTGGTGGTCGCTGATCACAATCTGGCGGCGCCGCTTGCGGTGCTGGTCGGCAGTCGCGTGCAAGGCAGTGTAGATGCGGCCTCGGAAGTGGCGCGCGTGGCGCGCTTCCTGCACCGCGCGGCGAGCGAACGAGCATGGCTAGTCAAGTTGATTGCAAAAGCGCTGAAAGACCTGAAGCCGCTGCAGCAACAATTGGGCGGCGATGTACTGCGCTTCGACCTGCTTTCCGGCATGACGCCTGACGCTATCGCCGCCGACCTGCAAACGCGACTCTTCGGTGGCGCCGGCTCATTGGCGGTGACTGCGTTGTCGGAAGGCGAACTGGGGCTACGCAGCACCGGCGCCAAGGATGACGCGTGGTGCGGCACGATTTTCGTGGGCGAAGCGCGCAAGCTCAAGGCGACATTGCTCAAGTTGGGCCTCATTGATGGCGGCGAGGATAGAGTCAGCGGCTCCGTGTTCGAGCGCATCGAACGCGACACCCGTATCAAGTTCCTGATTGGGGCCAAGCGCTTTATCGAAGGCTGGTCGTCATGGCGAGTGTCGAGCATGGGCTTGCTGGAAGTGGGCAGCGGCGAAGGCAGCCAGGTGATCCAGTTGTTCGGTCGCGGTGTGCGGCTGCGCGGTCGTCACGGATCGCTTAAACGCACGGGTGGATCAGCGCCTGCCCCGGTGAAAGCACTGGAAACGCTCAATGTGTTTGGACTCAAGGCCGATTACGTGTCGGCGTGGCTCAATTCGCTGGAACGCGACGGCATACGCCGCGCACCGCTATGGATCGCAATGACACCGCACGAGCAACCGATCGATGAAATGGCGCTCGACGTGCTGCGCAACGATGAAGCGGATGCCGTGTTTGTACAGACGCCAGTGGTTTTCTCCGCTGCCGATTCTGCGGCGGTCGAGTACCGCATCGACTCCGAGATCGCAGTCATGGCCGGCATCACGACTCCGCAGGCGCTGACGGCAGCACCTCCTGCCGCACGCACGGTGCCCGCGGGATGGATTGATCCCGATCGCGTGCAAGCCGCAGCGCTCGCCTGCAAAGAGCGCATGAACTGGCGCAATCTCCTGCTGCCGCGTGGAGAAGTCGAGCGCTTCCTGAAGGATAAAGCACGCATCGTAGGGCCGGCGGATTTTTTTGCGCCCCGCGATGTGACGGCATGGCGGCGCGCCGAAACCGCTGTGACGGCGTGTATCGAACAAGCGCTCACGCGATGCTATCGCGCCGCGCAACGTGAGGCCGTGCGGGGTCATTGGCGCACCGAGCGCCTGTCCAAGCACGACAGCGATTTCCCGTGGACGGATGTCAATGGCACGCAAACGCTTGCCTATCGCGTTGAAGTCGAGGCGGCGAACCAGGTAACCGTGGAGCTGCTCAAGCTCGCGCGCAAACATGTCGGCGGCTTGCTGACCGAAG
>JAYVME010000272.1:0-9802 GCA_043759115.1 Betaproteobacteria bacterium
AGCGCGAGCCACTCGTGGAACTTCAATCAGGCACTGGCGGCGGTGAGCCGCGCCGAATGCGGTGTCATTGTGCTGTTGCACCGCCCCGAATCGGCGGCCGAGCTCGTCGAGCGCGCCCAGCCGGGGGCGATTCCCGCGTCGCAGAAAAATGCGCTGCGTACTTATGGCATAGGCGCGCAGATATTGCGCGATTTGAAGGTCGCGAAAATGCGTTTGCTGGCGAAGCAACGTAGAATGCCGAGCATGGCGGGTTTCGATCTGCAGGTGACGGGATATTTGCAGCCGGAAGACGTAGTTAAATAGGGCGTGCGCATGGCGAAATACGATTCGATGGAAGAGATAGAGGCAGGCACCGACGGCGGCGGATTGCACATCGGCATAGTCGTCGCGCGTTTTAATGCCGATATCGGCGAGAGCCTGCTCGCGAGTTGCACCGCGGAGCTCATAAAGCTGGGCGTGAACGCGGACGATGTCACGCTAGTCAGCGTGCCCGGCGCGCTCGAGGCGCCGCTCGTGCTCCAGCAAATGGCGGTCAGCGATGAATATGACGCGTTGATTGCGCTCGGCGCTGTTATCCGCGGCGAGACCTACCATTTTGAAATTGTTGCCAACGAATCGGCGCGCGGCATCATGTCGGTGCAGCTTGATACCGGCATCCCGATCGCCAACGGCATTCTCACCACCGAAAATGACGATCAGGCCACGGCGCGCATGGCGCAAAAAGGCGCCGACTGCGCCGCGGTTGCCGTGGAAATGGCGAACCTGCTGCGCGAGATCGAGCAGAAATGACGCGTACCCCGGCACCCACGGTGCACAAAACGAGCCGGCGCCGGTCACGTGAATTTGCAATGCAGGGTTTGTATCAATGGCAGCTTGCCGGCACCGATGCGGCAACCATCGAGAGCCAGATGTCAGTGGCCAAAGGATTCGACAAAACCGACCGCCCGTATTTTTCGTCGCTGCTGGCGGGCGCGATTCGCGAGTCTGGGCGGCTCGAGGCGTCGTTGCAGCCGTTTCTTGACCGCAAGTGCGCGGAGCTAAGCCCGATCGAACGGGCGATACTGTTTATCGCGGCTTACGAGTTGGAGAATCAGGCGGATATTCCGTACCGGGTGGTCATCAACGAAGCGGTCGAACTCGCCAAGAGTTACGGTGGCACGGATGGCTTCAAGTATGTGAACGGCGTGCTCGACAAGCTGGCGGCGGACAAGCGCCCGCTCGAAATAGTGCGCAAGTAGCATCGGGTGGCGATTGCGAGGTTGGCCATGGACGACAAATTGAAACGCAAGATCATGCTCTTCTATGCGGGCGGCATCGTCAACGCGCTGCTCGGGCTGTATGTGCTGATCGAGGGCCTCTCCTTCCTGCCGGCCGACTCCGCGCGCACCCTGGCCATCGTGTTTTTCCTGTTCGCCGCGGTCGACTTCTACCTGCCGTATTCGCTGAGAAATAAGTGGCTCGCCGACAACGCCGGGAAAGAGCGGCAGGGCAGCGACCCGGTCCAGCGGCCATAGTAAGTGACGTGGCCACTTCCGAATTTGAATTGATCCGGCGTTATTTTACGCACCGCGCGCGGCACGCGGTGCTGGGTGTCGGTGACGATGCCGCGCTCGTCAAGGTGCGGCGTGGTCATGACCTTGTGATTTCGGCCGATATGCTGGTGGCTGGCCGGCATTTTCCGCACACGGCAGACCCGCGTGCGCTCGGCCATAAATCGCTCGCAGTTAATCTTTCCGATCTGGCGGCGATGGGCGCAACCCCGCGTTGGGCGACGCTGGCACTCGCGTTACCGGCGGCGGACGCGCGCTGGGTGCAGGCGTTTTCGCGTGGCTTCATGGCGCTCGCGCGGCGCTTTGAAGTCGATCTCATCGGCGGCGATACCACGCGCGGGCCGCTCAACATCTGCGTGCAGATCATGGGCGAAGCGCCGCACGGCAAGGCGTTGCGGCGTGATCGCGCGCGCGTCGGCGATGATATCTGGGTGTCGGGCACGCTGGGCGACGCGGCCCTTGCGCTGGCCGCGCTCAAGCGGCGGATCCGGCTTGCGCCCGCTGAACTTGCGCGTTGTGCGTTGCGGCTGCACCGGCCGCAGCCGCGCATCGCGCTGGGCCTCGCGTTGCGGGGTGTCGCGCATAGCGCGATCGATATATCGGACGGCCTGCTGGCCGACCTCGGGCATATCCTCGAACGTTCGGACGTCGCCGCCGAGATCGCTATTGCGGCATTGCCGGCATCGGCCATACTGCAACGCTATCTCGATCGCGTCGTTGCCTGCCGTGCGCTGCTCGCGGGCGGTGACGATTACGAATTGTGTTTTACCGCGCCGCGCGCGGTGCGCGAGCGGATCATGCGCATCGGCCGGCGTGCCGGGATCCGCGTAACCCGCGTCGGCAGCGTGCGCGCGCCTCAGCGCGCCGCGCCGCGGCTGATCGTGCGCGCGCCCGACGGTGCGGCGCTGCGCGTCGTGCGCGGAGGTTACGATCACTTCGCCTGACGGCGCGCAGCGCGCCACGTGGCGCTTCATGCTGCGTCATCCGGCGCATGTGATTGCGTTGGGTGCGGGCGCCGGACTCGTGCCGGTGGCGCCGGGAACCGCCGGCACGCTGCTGGCGTTTCCCCTCTATTGGGCGCTTGCGGCCTGCTACACGGCGTCGACGGTACTCGCGCTTATCGGAGTCGGATTTCTGCTCGGCATGTGGGCATGCGGCACGACGGGGCGCGCGCTCGGTGTGGCCGATGACGGCGCCATGGTGTGGGACGAAGTCGTGGCGTTTGCGCTGGTGCTCGTCTTCACGCCGGCGGGCTGGCACTGGCAGGCGGGCGCGTTTGCCCTGTTCCGGTTTTTTGATATTCTTAAACCGCCGCCGATCCGCTATTTCGACCGCCAGCTGAAAAACGGCTTCGGGGTGATGTTTGACGATCTCCTGGCGGCGTTCTACACAGTGCTGGTGCTGGCGTTGGTAAAAATAGCGACGGGCGGATGAACGATGAGCGATGAGCGTCTAGTTGAACTTGCAGTGCAGGTCGGCGCCGCGCTCAAGGCGCGCGCGTTCACACTCGCGACCGCCGAATCGTGCACCGGCGGCTGGATCGGCGAGGCGGTGACGATGGTGCCCGGCAGTTCCGCGTGGTATGAGCGCGGGTTCATCACCTATACCAACGTCGCCAAACACGAAATGCTCGGCGTCGCGCGGGCCACACTGGTTAAATTCGGCGCCGTTTCGGAACAGACGGTGCGGGCGATGGCGGCCGGGGCGCTTGCCCGCAGTCACGCGCAGGTTGCCGTTGCGGTGAGCGGGGTCGCCGGTCCCGCGGGCGGCACACCGGGTAAGCCGGTTGGCACGGTATGCCTCGCGTGGGCGCGCCGCGATGGCGAGCCGGTCGCGGAGACGCGGCATTTTACGGGCGACCGCGAGTCGGTACGCAAACAGTCGGTCGAGCGCGCTCTCGCCGGCGTGCTTGAACTAGTACTAAAGTCATAGTCGTCATCCGGCGCGTTTCCCGCCGCGTTATTCGCCTCAGAGTGTGCGATAATTCGGGAGGCTCAAATGGGACAAATCATGGACGAAAACAAGTCAAAAGCACTCGCAGCAGCTTTGTCACAAATCGAAAAGCAGTTCGGCAAAGGTTCTATCATGCGGTTGGGCGAGGCTGACGTCGCCAAGGACATTGAGGCGGTTTCGACCGGCTCGCTCGGGCTCGATATCGCGCTCGGCGTCGGCGGCTTTCCGCGCGGCCGCGTGATCGAGGTCTACGGCCCAGAATCTTCGGGCAAGACCACGCTGACGCTGTCGGTGATCGCGCAAATGCAGAAGGTGGGCGGCACCGCGGCGTTCATCGACGCCGAGCACGCGCTCGATCCGCAATACGCGCAAAAGCTTGGCGTCAACGTCCAGGATCTGCTGATTTCGCAGCCGGACAACGGCGAGCAGGCGCTCGAAATCACTGACATGCTGGTGCGTTCGGGTTCGGTCGACGTGGTGGTGATCGACTCGGTCGCGGCACTGACGCCCAAGGCCGAAATCGAGGGTGAAATGGGCGAGCCGCAGATGGGTTTGCAGGCGCGGCTGATGTCGCAGGCGCTGCGTAAACTCACCGGCAACATCAAGCGCTCCAATACGATGGTGATTTTCATCAATCAGATCCGCATGAAGATCGGCGTCATGTTCGGCAATCCGGAAACCACAACCGGCGGTAATGCGCTGAAGTTCTACGCCTCGGTGCGCATCGACATCCGCCGCACGGGCGCCATCAAGAAGGGCGATGAAGTCATCGGCTCGGAAACGCGCGCCAAGGTCGTCAAAAACAAGGTTGCACCGCCCTTCAAACAGGCCAACTTCGACATCCTCTATGGCGAGGGCATTTCGCGCGAAGGCGAAATCATCGAGTTGGGCGTGCTGCACAAGATCGTCGATAAATCGGGCGCGTGGTACACCTACGGCAAGGAGCGCATCGGCCAGGGCAAGGACAACACGCGCGATTACCTCAAAGAACATCCCGATATGGCGCAGGAAATCGAAGCGAAGATCCGCGCCGAGATAGGCGTCGGTGGCGGACCCAAGCTCGCCGAACCCGCAGTCGCGGAAAAATAAGCCCGCGCGCAGCCTGCGCTCGCGGGCGCTCGCGGCGCTCGCGCGGCGCGAGTATTCGCGGGTCGAACTGGCGAAGAGGCTCGCCCCGTTCACCGAGAACCCGCAAGAAATTCCCGCGCTGCTCGATGACTTCGAGCGCCGCGGATGGCTGTCGGAGAAGCGCGTGGTAGAACAGGTACTGGCCTCGCGACGGCGGCGCTTCGGCACCAGCCGCATCGCGCATGAACTGCGCGAAAAGGGCATATCGGACGAGGCGATCGGTGGCGCCCGTGAAAAATTGAAAGAAAATGAAATCGAGGTCGCGCGCGGCGTCTGGCAACGAAAATTCGGCAAGCGGGCGGGCAGCGCCGCCGAACGCGCGCGCCAGATCAGGTTTTTGCAGGGCCGCGGGTTTGCGTTTGAAACGGCGCTGCGCGTCATTAAACATGCGGGGGATGATGATGAATAGGCGACACGTTTGCGTGGCGGCCGCAGTGCTGGTGACGGCATTACTTGCGGGTTGCGATTATTTGCCGTTTGGCTATACGTCGATCCGGGAAATCACCGCGGCGCCGGCAAACTTCGAGGGCAGGGAAGTGAAACTCAAAGGTGAGGTCAAAGACCTGACGAAGGTGCCGCTGCTGGATCTGAAATCATTCGTGTTGCAGGATGGAACGGGTGAAATTGCGGTCACGACCCAGGGCGCTTTGCCGGCGCTGAAAGCCAGGGTGGCGCTGAGCGGCACGGTCGCGAGTACTGCAATCATCGGCGGGCAAGCATTGGGTCTGCATGTCAGGGAAATCAAGCGCCTGCCGTAGCGCACACGGGATACGTATAGAAAAACCAGGGCCGAACCATGAAAAGCAGCGAAATCCGCCAGCAGTTTCTCGATTATTTCAAAAGCAAGGGGCACACCATTGTCGCCTCGAGTTCGCTCGTGCCGGGCAACGATTCGACGCTGCTGTTTACCAATTCCGGCATGGTGCAGTTCAAAGACGTTTTTCTCGGCCAGGAACAGCGCGCTTACAAACGCGCCACCACTTCGCAGCGCTGCGTGCGCGCCGGCGGCAAGCACAACGATCTGGAAAATGTCGGCTACACCGCGCGCCACCACACGTTTTTCGAGATGCTGGGCAATTTTTCGTTCGGCGATTACTTCAAGCGCGAGGCGATTCACTACGCGTGGGAATTGCTGACCGCTGTCTACAAGCTGCCCAAGGACAAGTTGTGGATCACGGTTTATGCGACCGACGACGAGGCGTACAATCTGTGGGCCAACGACATCCGTGTGCCGCGCGAGCGCATCACGCGCATCGGCGACAAGCCGGGCGGCGGCTCGGACAACTTCTGGCAGATGGGCGAAACCGGCCCCTGCGGCCCGTGCAGCGAGATTTTCTACGATCACGGGCCCGAAATCGAAGGCGGCCCGCCGGGCACGCCCGGGGCCGACGGCGACCGCTATATAGAAATCTGGAACCTCGTGTTCATGCAGTTCAACCGTGATGACAACGGCAAGCTGCATCCGCTGCCCAAACCGTCGGTCGATACCGGCATGGGACTGGAACGCATTGCAGCGGTGCTGCAACACGCGCATTCGAATTACGAGATCGATCTGTTTCAGGATTTGATCAAGGCGACGGCGCGCGAGACGAAATCGGAAGACCTCGCCAACAATTCGCTGAAAGTGATCGCTGATCATATCCGCGCCTGCGCGTTCCTGATCGTCGACGGCGTGATACCGGGCAACGAGGGCCGCGGTTACGTGCTGCGCCGTATTGTGCGCCGCGCGATCCGTCACGGCTACAAGCTTACGCAAAAGCAGCCGTTCTTTTTCAAACTCGTGCCCGATCTCATCAAGGCGATGGGCGCGGCGTACCCCGAACTGGCCGCCGCGGGCGAGCGCGTTGCGCAGGTGCTGAAACAGGAGGAGGAGCGTTTCGCCGAAACCCTGGAAAATGGCATGGCGGTCCTCGAAAGCGCCTTGCAGTCCGAAGACAAGATGCTCGACGGCGACACCGTGTTCCGGCTGTACGATACCTTCGGTTTTCCGCTCGACCTCACCGCCGACATCGCGCGCGAGCGCAATATCACCGTCGACTTTGCCGGCTTCGAAGCCGCGATGGGCCAGCAGCGCGAACGCGCGCGCGCGGCCTCCAAGTTCGGCACCCAAAGTACGGTCGAATACAGCGGCCAGAAAACCGAATTTCACGGCTACGATACGCTGACGCTGGCCGGCAAAGTGGTCGCGATCTACAAGGGCGGGAGTGCTGCGCCGGCGATTGAAGCCGGCGACAGCGCGGTCATCGTGCTCGACAAGACGCCGTTTTATGCCGAGTCGGGCGGGCAGGTGGGCGACCGTGGACAGATGGTGGCGAGCCGCGGTACGTTTCACGTCAGCGACACGCAGAAGATTCAGTCCGAGGTCTTTGGTCATCATGGCGTGCTGCATACGGGTACGCTCGCCGTGGGGGATGTGGTCGAAGCGAAAGTTGATACCGCGGCGCGCGCGCGCGCGGCCTACAATCATTCGGCGACGCATCTGATGCATGCGGCGCTGCGCAAGGTGCTGGGACCCCATGTGCAGCAGAAGGGCTCGCTCGTCGACGCCGATCGCACGCGTTTCGACTATTCGCACAACGAACCCCTGACCGAACGGCAGATGCGCGAAATCGAATCGCTCGTCAACCAGGAAATCCGCGGCAATGAGGCGGTTGAAGCGCGCATCATGAAATACGACGACGCGATAAAGACCGGTGCGATGGCGCTGTTCGGCGAAAAATACGGCGATGAAGTCCGTGTGTTGAGCATGGGCGATTTTTCGACCGAGTTGTGCGGCGGCACGCACGTCAGCCGCACCGGGGACATCGGTTTCTTCAAGGTCGTATCGGAGTCCGGTATCGCCTCCGGGGTGCGCCGCATCGAAGCGGTGACTGCCGAGGGGGCTTTGGCGTGGGTGCAACAGCAGGAGGGGGCCCTGCAGCACGCGGCGGATGCATTGAAGGCGCCGGTGCAGGAGGTGACGCAGAAGATCGCCCAGCTCGTCGACAACGTGAAGAGCCTCGAGAAAGAACTCGCGCGGCTCAAATCCAAGCTGGCTTCCTCGCAGGGCGACGATGTGGCGACGCAGGCGGTCGACGTCAAGGGCGCGAAGGTGCTGGCGGCGGTGATCGACGGCGCCGATTCGAAAGCGCTGCGCGAGGCGATGGACAAACTCAAGGACCGGCTTAAATCCTGCGCGGTGGTGCTGGCGGCAATCGAGGGCGGCAAGGTCACGCTGATCGCCGGCGTGAGTGCCGACCTGACGGCCAGGGTCAAGGCGGGCGAGCTCGTCAATTTTGTCGCGCAGCAAGTCGGCGGCAAGGGCGGTGGCCGGCCCGACATGGCGCAGGCTGGAGGAAACGATCCCACTAAGTTGCCGCAGGCGCTCGCGTCAGTCAAAGCCTGGGTCGAGCAGAAGCTGTAATGCTGCGTCCGGAAATTACGCCCGCGGTCATGAATCAGCGCGGCATTGGCCATTTGCCGCGCTTGGTCGGGGTCGAGATTCTCAGCATTACGGACGAAGGCGTGGTCGGGCGCCTGCCGGTGCGCCCCGATCTGCTCGCTCCAATCGGTTTTTTGCACGCGGCATCGGTGATCGCACTCTTCCGCTGCACCCAGATGATTCTGTACGACAAGAAGTAGCCGGCGACGCCGGCGCTTAAAACGGCAGTTTCGCGTCGGGCTTGGCGGCGAGCAGCACGCGCCGGAAATCTTCCTGTATGCGTTTCAACGCCGCGGCGTCGTCGGCTTCGAAGCGCAGCACGATCACCGGCGTCGTATTGGAGGATCGCGCGAGGCCGAAACCGTCCGCGTATTCCACGCGCAGGCCGTCGATGGTATTGACCTCGCTCGGATGGTCGAAGCGCGCGGTTTTCCGCAGTTTTTCGATCAGCGCGTAGTTTTCGCCTTCTTCCAGCTTGATCTGGAGTTCCGGCGTGCTGACCGCGTCGGGCAGCGCCCGCAACGCCGCACTGGGGTCGTTCGTGTGGCTGAGAATTTCGAGCAGCCGCGCGCCCGCGTACAGGCCGTCGTCAAAACCGTACCAGCGTTCCTTGAAGAACGTATGGCCGCTCATTTCGCCGGCGAGCAGCGCTCCGGTTTCCTTCAACTTGGCCTTGATGAAAGAGTGCCCGGTCTTCCACAGCAGCGGGGTGCCGCCGTGCTGTTCGATCCACGGTTTCAAATTGCGCGTGGATTTCACGTCATAGATCACCGTTGCGCCGGGGTTGCGCGACAATACGTCGGCCGCGAAAAGCATCAGTTGGCGGTCGGGATAAATGATCTCACCGCGTTGGGTGACGACGCCTAGCCGGTCGCCGTCGCCGTCAAAGGCGAGGCCGATTTCGAAATCGGAATTGCGCAGTGTCGCGATCAGGTCCTGCAGATTTTCCGGCACAGAGGGATCGGGATGGTGGTTCGGAAAATTGCCGTCCACTTCGCAAAAAAGTTCGGTCACTTCGCAGCCAAGCCGCCGGTAAAGCGCCGGCGCGGTGGCGCCGGCCACGCCGTTGCCGCAATCGATGGCAATCTTCATCGGTCGCGCGAGCCTGATGTCGCCGCAGATACGGTCGAGATACTGCGCCGCGATACTTTCCTGGCGGTAGCTGCCCGCACCTTGTGCGGACTTGCCGCTTTCGGCGCGCGTGCGCAGCGCCTGGATCGCTTCGCCCGCCAATGTTTCGCCCGCAAGCACGATCTTGAGCCCGTTGTAATCCGGCGGATTGTGCGAGCCGGTCAGCATGACGCCGGACTGGGTGGCGAAGTGATGCGCCGCGAAGTACAGCATCGGTGTTGCGACCTGGCCGACATCGATGACGCCGACACCGGCAGCGCGCAAGCCGTCGGCGAGTGCGGCCGACAGTTCCGGTCCCGACAGGCGCCCGTCGCGGCCGATGACGATGTCCCGCCCGTTGCGCTCGAGCAGTTCGCTGCCGATGGCGCGGCCGATCGTTTCAACGATCGCCGGCGTCAGCGTTTTACCGACGATGCCGCGGATGTCGTAGGCCTTGAAGATTTCGGGGGGCAGGGTGGGCATGGGTTGCGGCGTGATGGTAGCGGCGCGAAATTATCTCACGTCGACATGACGATTCCGCTAAAAAAATTCAGTACGCGCCGCGGCATCCAGTCGAGCCGTCCCGGAAAGTTTCCCGTGACGAAGCCGACGTGCCCCCCGCCGGCCGGAACGTCGAGAG
>JAYVME010000273.1:0-4287 GCA_043759115.1 Betaproteobacteria bacterium
ATCCGCGCGCCGGATCCGTCCCGGCTCGACAACAGTTCGCCGGCGCTCGAAGTGGTGCTGGTCAATGCCAAATCGCTGACCCGGCCGTTGCAGGCCGACGCGCTCGCCCAACACAACCTCGACGGCGGCGGCAACACCGATCTTGACCGCCGCGCCAAGAGCCCGCTGCCCGTCACGCGCAACGACAAGCAGACCACCGAGCTCACGATGGAATCGCGGCGCGTCCAGCAACTCGAGCAGGAAGCTAAAAAGCTGCTGACGCAAATCAAGTCGGAGGCGAAAGTCGAGACGGCGGTCACCCAGCCCGCGCCCCAGCAGGAGACCAAGGTCGCGCCCAACGCCGCCGACATTATGAGCAAGAGCCTGGAAATCGCGCGGCTCGAAGCGCAGATCTCGAAAGACTGGGACTCCTATCAAAAACGCCCGCGTCGGCGTTTTATCGGCGCGCGCACGCAGGAGTTCCGCTTCGCCCGTTACATCGAAGACTGGCGCCAGAAGATAGAGCGCGTCGGCACGCTCAATTACCCCGAAGCGGCGCGCAATCAGAAGATTTACGGTAGCCTGCAGTTGACGGTATCGATCAAACCGGATGGCACGGTGGATATGATCGAGATCAATCGCTCGTCGGGCCAGAAAATACTGGATGATGCGGCACGGCGCATCGTCCAGCTCGCGGGGCCCTATGCGGCGTTTCCGGCTGATATCGCCAAGGACACCGATATCCTGAGCATTACCCGCACCTGGACGTTTACGAGTTCGGACCGGCTTTTTACCGATTGATATTAAGCAGGGCTGAACTCCGCGCGCATGCCCCGTCGCGTGTCGCCCCGCCGCGCGCAAGCCGCGCCCGATGGCCGGGCGCATTCAACGCCACCCTTATACAATCCGGCTTATGACTGACCACTACGCCGTGGTGGGTAACCCCGTTGCCCATAGCCGGTCGCCGCAGATTCACGCCGAGTTCGCGCGCCAGACCGGGCAGGACATCGATTACACGCGGCTCTTCGCGCCGCTCGACGAATTCGCCGTCACCGTGCGGAAATTTCGCGATGCGGGCGGCAGGGGCCTCAATGTGACCCTGCCGTTCAAGCTCGAGGCATTCCGTTTATGCGAGCCCGCTGATTCCGCCATCGACGCTGAAGCCGTGAATACGCTGACTTTCGCCGACAACCGGATCCGCGGCGACAATACGGACGGCGCCGGCTTGTTGCGCGATATTCAACACAATCTGCGTTGCCCGATTGCCGGCAAACGTGTGTTAATCATGGGCGCCGGCGGGGCGACGTACGGGGTAATGCACCCCATCCTCAATGCGCGACCGGAGCGCCTGGTCGTAGCCAATCGAACGCTGGATAAAGCAACGCGCCTAGTCGCGCATTTTAAACAATTTGAGAGATTTGCAATGGGCGGGGTGTCGGCGCAACCCTACCAACAACTGGCCGGCAGTCAATTCGATCTGGTGATCAATGCGACTTCGGCGGGTTTGCGCGACGAAATGCCCGCGTTGCCGGCCGGTGTGTTTGCCGCCGGCGCGCTTGCCTACGACATGGTGTACGGCAAACGCACGCCGTTCATGCGGTTTGCGGCGGATGAGGGCGCATGCGTTGCCGATGGCACCGGCATGCTGGTCGAACAGGCGGCGGAATCGTTTATGATCTGGCGCGGCGTGCGCCCGCAGACTGCGCCGGTGATCGCATTGCTACGCGCGCAGGGTAAGCAGTAAGCGGTAAGCAAAATGGTATCTGCTGCCGCGAACACGCTAAACGCCGCTCACCGCTTACCGCTCACCGCTTATTCGCCATGCGAATAGTGTGGCGCAGCTTTTGGTACGCGCTGCTCTTCGCGCTGAGCGCGCTGGCGCTGGTACAGTTCTGGTTCCTGATCCACGTCTGGTATTGGGTCGATCACGATCCGGGAACGACGGCGTTCATGCACGCCCGTCTTGAACGCATACGGGAGAAGAGTCCCAACGCGGTGCTGCGGCATCAATGGGTGACGTATAACCGGATCGCGGTCAACCTCAAACGCGCGATCGTTACCGCCGAGGACGCCAAGTTTCTCGAGCATGACGGTTTCGATTGGGAAGGCATCCAGAAGGCCTACGACAAAAATCGCAAACAGGGGAAAATCGTGTCCGGCGGTTCGACCATCAGCCAGCAGCTCGCCAAGAATCTGTTTTTGTCCGGCGAGCGCACGTGGTGGCGCAAGGCGCAGGAAGCGGTCATCACGGTGATGATAGAGACCATTATGACCAAGCGCCGCATACTCGAGATTTATCTCAACGTGATCGAATGGGGCAATGGCGTATTCGGCGTCGAGGCCGCCGCGAATTATCACTTCAAGACGCCGGCGGCGAATCTGTCCGCCGAGCAGGCGGCGCAACTGGCGGCCATGGTGCCCAGTCCGCGCCGTTACAGCCCCGGGAGTGACACGCCCTACCTGCAAAAGCGCACGGAAATCATTCTGTCGCGCATGAACGCCGTGGCAGTGCCGTGACCGCCGCCGGCTGCAACGCAATCAGTCGACGATGAACAGCACGACTTGACCACGACAGGCCGCCGGAATAACCTGCGTTGCTCGCCCAGCTGGCTGCTTTGTTGCCGTGCAGGGCGTCGTCGAAATTGTTAAACGCGAGGAAAACACTTGAGCCGACTCAATGTCGACGCGACGCCGCGTGAGCATGACGTGCGCTGCGGATCGCCGCCGCGCACGAGCAACCGATGCGCAAACTCATGAGCGGGCGGGAGGTGGTGCTGTGCCTGTACGCGGCGGCGCTCGGCTGGGCGGTGCTGTCGACCGCATTGGCCGCCGAATCGCAGCTCGTGCCGTATCGCGTGGAGGGCGGTCAGATTCGAACGTCACTCACGCGCGAACCGGGCGACGCCACGCGCGGCCGCGCGGCGGTGCTCAGTCGTGACGCAGGGAATTGTTTTCTCTGCCACGCCGTGCCCGATGCGGGCGAAACACCGTTGGGCAACATCGGCCCGCCGCTGGCGGGGGTCGGCAAGCGCCTCAGCGCGGCGCAGTTGCGCCTGCGTCTCGTCGATTCGACGCGCATCAATCGCTTAAGCGTGATGCCCGCGTATTACCGAACGAAGAACTTGCGCCAGGTTGCATCGGCGTATTACGGTAAACCCATACTGAACGCGCAGCAGATTGAAGACGTGCTCGCGTACTTGCTCACGCTGCGCGATTAACCCATGACCGTCAACGCGCGACGCCGCAGTTTTATCACACGCTTCTTCGCCTTGTGCGTGCTGCCCTTCGCGCCGGCGCGCGCCGCGGAAGCGCCGGCCGAGTCGGTCGAGGCGATGGTTTTGAAGATCACGCGCGGCGTGAGCGTGACGACCGGCCGGGTCAAGCTCGACCTGCCGCTGCTGGCGGACAATGGCAATTCAGTCAGCCTAAAGGTCAGCGTCGACAGCCCGATGACCGCGGCCAATCACGTAAAAAGCATTCATCTTTACGCGGCCCGCAACCCGCGACCCAACGTCGCCAATTTTTATCTGGGCCCGCGTGCGGGCCGCGCGCAGGTCAGCACGCGCATCAGGCTCGGCGGCACGCAGCGCGTGCTGGCGGTGGCGGCGCTCTCGGACGGGTCGTTCTGGTCGGCCACGGCTGACGTGGTCGTCACCCTGTCCGCTTGTTACGATCCGACCTGAGTCATGACAGCGAGAATTCAGCTGCCGGCGGCAGCCCGACGCGGCGAGGTGATAGAAATCCGCATCGCGATCCAGCACACGATGGAGACCGGGTTCCGGCTTGACGATAGCGGCCGCGCGATTCCGAAAAACGTCGTCAATAGTCTCACGTGCCGCTATAACGGCGCCGAAGTGTTCCGCGCCGAGATGGGTTCAGGAGTCGCGGCGAATCCGTATCTGGCGTTTTTTACGGTTGCGGATACCAGCGGTGAATTGGTGTTTGACTGGGTTGATGACGAAGGCCGGACCGGGTCGGAGCGCGCGACGCTCACCGTGAGCGTATGACTGTGCGCCTGCTGCGCAACACGGTGCTCGCGATGGCGTTGGCGTTGCCCGTCGCCGCGAGCTACGCGCAACGCGCGCCGGGCCAACCCCAGCCGCTAAAGTCGGGGCTCGAATTCACCGGCCCGGAAGTGCGCGAGTTGCAGCAGGATGATTTCGCAAATCCCGGCATGTTATGGGTCGCGCGCGGCGAAACGCTGTGGCAGGAACCCGCGGGGAAGGAGGGCAAATCCTGCGCCGGCTGTCACGGCGATGCCAGAAGCAGCATGAAGGGCGTGGCGACGCGCTATCCGCTGATGGACGC
>JAYVME010000274.1:0-9733 GCA_043759115.1 Betaproteobacteria bacterium
GCGCCGGATGAGCAAGGTATTCGAGAGTTATCTCGCCGGGCAGCTGCACTGCCTGCAGGACATCCAGGTATTCTTCGCGCCGACCATCAACAGCTATAAACGGCTGGTGGACGGGTTCTGGGCGCCGGTGAAAGCGACGTGGGGTATCGACAATCGCACGGCGAGCCTGCGCGTGATCGCGGGTTCGGAGAAGTCAACGCGCCTTGAGACGCGGTGTCCGGGCGCGGATACCAATCCTTACCTCGCGGTGGCGGCGTGCATTGCCGCCGGCTTATACGGCATCGAAAAAGGTCTCAAGTTGACGACCGCGCCGCTCGAAGGCGACAGTGCCAAAGCCGGCGGGATTCCACGCCTGCCGCGCAACCTCATGGACGCGACGGCGAATCTGAAGAAGTCGAAGATCGCGCGCGAACTCTTCGGCGAGGAATTCGTCGACCATTTCGTCAAGACCCGTGAGTGGGAGTGGCGCCAGTTCCAGGACGCGGTAACTGACTGGGAACTCAAGCGCTATTTTGAAATAATCTGATTCGGGCCGTATGGCAATCCATCGTTTCGCTTTTCCCACGAACATTCATTTCGGCCCCGGTGCACGGCGCGAGGTGGCGGCTTTCCTCGCGGCACAAGGCTGCCGGCGTCCGCTGATCGTCACTGATAGAGGCATCGCCGCACTGCCGTTGCTGGCTGAATTCAAATCCACGCTGGGCGGTCTTGCGGTCGAAGTCTTTGCGGGCGTATGGGGCAATCCGGTCAAGAGCCAGGTCGATGCCGGTGTTGCCGCGTTTAAGCAGCACAATGCCGACTCGGTGATCGGCTGCGGCGGGGGTGCCGCGCTCGATGTGGCGAAAGTGGTCGCGCTGATGTCCAATCATCCGGGCAGCGTGCTCGAATATGCGTGGGATCATCCGCAGGTGCGTGCCATCGAGCGCGACCTGCCGTGCTTCGTCGCGCTGCCGACGACGGCGGGCACCGGCAGCGAAGTGGGGCGCTCAAGCGTGATTTCGGACGACACGACGCATATCAAGAAAATAATTTTCTCGCCGCGGCTGCTCGCAAAAGCGGTGTTTGCCGATCCTGAACTGACACTCGACCTGCCGCCGCACGTCACCGCAGCGACGGGCATGGACGCGCTTACGCATAACGTCGAGTCGTATATCGCCAAGGGCTACCACCCGATGTGCGACGGCATCGCGTTGGAAGGCGTGCGCATCGCCGCGCGCGCGTTGCCGATCGCGGTGCGCGAGCCAAAAAACCTGCAGGCGCGCTCCGACATGCTGATGGCGTCAATGATGGGCGCGGTCGCATTCCAGAAAGACCTCGGCGCCACCCACTCGTGCGCGCACGCGCTGTCGACGGTCGCCGACCTGCATCACGGGCTCGCCAACGGCATCATGATCGACTACGTAATGCGGTTTAACCAATCCGCCGCAACGGCGCGGTTCGCAATCATGGCGGGGGCGGTGGGCGTCGCGCGCAGTTCGTGCGAGGCGAGCGCGACTGCGTTCGTGGAATGGCTGACGAAGCTCAAGCGTGAAGTCGGCATACCGGCAAAACTCAGTGAGGTGAGGGTGACGAAAGAGCAGTTGCCACGGCTGCTCGATATCGCGGTCGATGATATCTGTCACAAGACCAATCCGCGACCGTGCACGCGCGGCGATTTCGAGCGCCTGTTCACCGAAGCGATGTAGCCATGCGCAAACACACGCTCAAAATCGGAGTTTCAGCGCGGTTCTTTCATCCCGAACCATCGAGCATCGGCGTGCAGAGCAAGACGCTGCAATATCTTGAACAGTCGATGGCGCATTGGGTGATGTCGCGCGACGTGCTCGTTTTCATGATTCCGTCGGTCGACAAGGATGGCATCATCCACCGCAGCAATATCCGCTTGTCCGATTACGTGAAACACCTGGATGCGCTGGTGTTGCAGGGCGGGGCGGACCTTGCCCCCGAGACCTACGGCGAGGCGCCACTAAAGCCGGCATGGGCGGGCGACCGCGTGCGCGATATTTACGAAATGGAAGTGCTGCATGAATTCATCGAGGCCGACAAGCCGGTGCTCGGCGTATGCCGCGGCGCGCAACTGATCAACGTGGCTTTTGGCGGCACGCTCTATCAGGACATCAACAGCCAGCTGCCGGGTACCCTCGGGCATCGCGCGGCGCATGCGTATGAAGAAAATTTTCACGACATCAGCATTGAGCCGGAATCGGGTCTCGCGCGGCTTTATCCGGGTGCGCGCACCGGCAAGGTGAACTCCATCCACCACCAGTCGATCAAGACCCTCGGCCGCGATCTCGTCGTTGAGGCGTATGCCGAGCCCGACCGCGTGATCGAGGCGATCCGCTGGCAGGGGCGCGGCTATGTGTTCGGCGTGCAGTGGCATCCCGAGTTTCTGCATCCGTCGGACCACACGGTCCTGAACCCGGCGCCGATACTCGATGAATTTCTGAGCGCCGTGCGCAAACGTGCGTGAGCGAATCCGGGAGTATCCAAGATCGTTATGCTTAAAATTGTAAATCCGGCCACTCAGGCGCTGCTCGCAAAAATGGCGAGCGATACCGCGACGAACGTGCGTGAGAAGTATCGGCGGGCGCGCGCGGCGCAGCCCGTGTGGGCGCAGGTGCCGTCGATCCAGCGCATCGATGCGATGACGCGCTTTCGCGAACAAATTCGCGCGCGGCGCGAAGAACTCGCGAAAATCCTCACCAGCGAGGTCGGCAAGCCGATCGCCCAATCGCGCAGCGAATTGAACGGCGTGCTCGCGCGCATCGATTTCTTCGTCAACAACGCGGCCAGGGTGTTGAAGGAGGAGATCGTGTTCGCCGACCGCGGCGAAAAACTCGAGGAAAAGATCACCTTCGAGCCGCTGGGCGTGGTCGCCAATATCTCGGCGTGGAATTACCCGTATTTTGTCGGCACTAATGTATTCGTGCCGGCGCTGCTGACCGGCAATGCAGTACTCTATAAACCGTCCGAGTTCGCGACGCTGAGCGGACTCGAGATGGCGAAAATGCTGTATGCGTCCGGTGTGCCGCAGGATGTGTTCGTGCCGGTGGCCGGCGGCGGCGGGGTCGGGGCGATGTTGCTCAAGCAGCCGGTCGACGGGATTTTCTTCACCGGCTCGTACGCGACCGGCCGCAAGATCGCGGCCGCCGCCGGCAAGCGCATGATCAAGGTGCAGCTCGAACTGGGCGGCAAAGACCCGATTTACATATGCGAAGACGCCGACGTGCAGGCCGCCGCCGCGGCGGTGGCGGACGGCGCGTTTTACAACACCGGCCAGAGCTGCTGCGCGGTCGAGCGCATTTACGTGCACGAAAGCATCTACGCCGATTTTGTCGAGGCGTTTGTCGGGACCGTGCGCGGGTTCAAGACCGGCGACCCACGCGACGAGACGACTTATATCGGGCCGCTGACGCGCAAGGCGCAACTCGCGGTGTTAAAGCGCCAAGTCGCGGACGCCGTCAAACAAGGCGCGCAGCTGCTGACGGGCGGCAAGCCGCTCAAACGCAGAGGCCATTATTTCGCGCCGACGGTGTTGAGCGACGTTAATCACAATATGCAACTCATGCGCGAGGAAAGCTTCGGGCCGGTCATCGGCATCCAGAAAGTGAAGGATGACGGCGAAGCAGCACGGCTCATGAACGACACCGACTACGGGCTCACCGCCGGTGTTTACACGCCGGATCGCAAGCGCGCTGAAGCGATACTCGCGCAGATCAAATCCGGGTCGGTCTACTGGAACTGCTGCGACCGCGTGAGCCCGCGCCTCCCGTGGTCGGGGCTCAAGCATTCCGGCATCGGACTCACGCTCTCAACCTATGGCATACAGACCTTCATGCGGCCGAAAGCCTGGCATCTGCGTGCTGTCTGAGAGGGCGTAATGCGGTGCGGTCAGAGCGGACGGCCGGCGCGCGGTTTGCGCAGCCGGACTATCGTTTCGTTAACTGGAGCAAAGCATGGAATTACTGACTGATCCACAGGCCTGGATAGCGCTCGCAACGCTGACCGCGCTGGAAATAGTCCTGGGTGTCGACAACATTATTTTTATCTCGATCCTGGTCGGCAGGCTGCCCGCGCACCAGCGCGACCGGGCGCGCCTGATCGGGCTGGGCCTGGCCATGGGGACACGCATCCTGCTGTTGCTGTCATTGGCGTGGATCATGACGCTGACGGATCCGCTGTTTATGGTGAGCTCTTTTGAGATTTCCGGACGCGACATTATTTTGATAGGCGGCGGTTTGTTCCTGTTGTGGAAAAGCGTCCACGAGATACACAATTCGCTGGAAGGCGTCGAGGAGGGGCACCACACAGCGGTGCGGGCGGGCTTTGGCGCGGTCCTGATTCAGATCGCGATCATCGACATCGTATTTTCGCTCGACTCGGTGATCACCGCGGTCGGCATGGTGGACGAAGTGCCGGTGATGGTGGCTGCGATCGTTATCGCGGTGCTGGTTATGATGTTCGCCGCCAAGTCGATCGGCGACTTCGTCGACCGCCACCCGACGATCAAGATGCTGGCACTTTCATTCCTGATCATGGTTGGCATGGCGCTGGTGGCGGAGGGCTTCGGTTTCCACGTGCCGAAGGGCTACATCTACTTCGCGATGGCGTTCTCGGTGGCAGTCGAGATGCTCAATCTCAGAATGCGCAAGCGCATGGCGCCGGTCAGGCTGCGCAAGAGCCTGGCCGATGGCCGGCGATGACAGGCGGCGCGGGGAACGGCGGCCGTTAGCGCCATGAACGACCGCGGAATCAGCCACCTGCCGCGGGCTGCGCGCCGTTTCGACCCGGCCGCACACGTGCCGCTTTTATGTGAAGGCGCGCACATAGGCTGGCTGCGCAAGGCGCATGCGCAGCGGCTGATGGCGTGGCCGGACATTTTCAGGCGCGATGCGCGCGGTGTGCGCATCGCTGAAGCACTTGCAAGTGCCGAGGCGCGTACTGATGCGGTCGGCGGCGTCATCCATGCGTTGCATGTCGAGGGCGTGATCACGGGCTGGCGCAATGAATGCTATGCAGTGGTCACTGCTTTCGATGCACCGCCGTTATTTCATATTGAGCGCGCCGCGGCGCGCTTTTTCGGCACCACCACCTACGCCGCGCACGCGAACGGCTATTGCGGTGCAGGCGCCGATTGCGAGATGTGGCTCGCGCGCCGCGCGGCGACGAAGCCGATCGATCCGGGCCGGCTCGACAATCTGGTGGGCGGCGGCATGTCGGCCGGAATTGCACCGTTGCAAACCCTCATCCGGGAAGCGCGCGAAGAAGCTGGGATACCCGAAGCATTGGCGCGCAAGGCGGTATCCGCGGGGACGCTACGATTGTTACGCGAAGTGCCGGAAGGCGTGCAGTCGGAAGTGATATTCGTGTTTGACCTCGAACTGCCGCGCGAATTTCAGCCGCACAACGAGGACGGCGAGGTTGCGGCGTTCCGCCGCGCGCCTGTTTCAGAAGTATTCGGGATGCTGCATGGCGATGGCGATTTCACGCTCGATGCAAGCCTGGTCATTATGAGCTTTCTCGAACGGCGGGAATACCTGAGCCTGCTGGTGAATGGCGATTGGCAGGTTGTCAACCAGACATGATGCGTGACAACAACGCAGCGGCCGCGGCGACTTGTCGCGCTAAGCCGGTGTGCCTGGACCGCGCCTGCGCTTCTTGAAAAAGCGTGCGCCCGGTTTCGAGCGGGATACGGGTTCCTGCCGCTGCGCCTGCTGGTTTGGACGCCGGCCTGATTCCGGTCGTCGGCCGCCGGACTCCTGACGATGGCCACCATCGGCTTGCGGCGATTGAGCGCGGTTTCCCGGAGCCAGGTCAATTTCAAGTCCGATGATTTCGTCCCATAACGCGTCGGTACGCTCGCGATCGGGAATGGCAAGCAGTTCGCGCAACCGGCGACGTGGGTCCGGGGAATGGGGCTCGACGGGTTGCGCCTCGTTTCGCTGCACGTCAACAAATGGCGCTTCGCTCGGCTGTTCGGTGGAGGGCTGTTCTTTGTTCATAAGCACATTATCCTCCGAACCACGCTTACCGGCTACTGCCTGAGCCAAAATACTGTTGCGAGGGCGGCAAGCGCAGCGTGCGCGCGGCGGTCAATGCAGCAGGACCCCGACGCCCCAGATTGTGCCGATGCCGGCGCTGATCAGCGCGACTTGCTGCAGCGAGGCGTGGATTTCCGGCCGGCGGTGGAGGCCGGGGATCAGGTCGGCTACCGACACGTACAACATGCTGGCCGCGGCGAGTGCCAGCAGCGACGGGATCGATTGCTGCGCGGTTTGCAGTGCGAAATAAGCGAGCACGCCGCCGATCAGCATCGCGAGGCTCGAAGCCGCATTGAAGGCAAGCGCATTGCCCTTGCTGTAACCGGAATGCAACAACACCAGGAAGTTGCCGACCTCCTGCGGTATTTCGTGGGCGACGATCGCAATCGCGGTCACCAGGCCGAGCTTGACGTCGGCGAGGAAGGCGGCCGCGATCAAAACTCCATCGACGAAGTTGTGGAAGGTATCGCCGATCATGATCATCACGCCGGTGCGGCCATGATCGTGCTGCGCTGTCTGCGCCTCGTGTGCCTCGCATTGCTCTTCGTGGCAGTGCCGCCACAACACCAGTTTCTCGAGCACGAAAAAGAGCAGAATGCCCGCGAGTATGGTGGCGGCCGTTTGCTCGATACTGCGGGTAATGGCGAATGCGTGCGGCAGGATGTCTAGAAATACTGCGCCGAGCAGCGCGCCTACCGCGAAGCTGATCAGCATTGGTATGTGCGCCGCGCGCGCATTCAGCGCAAATAAAGCGGCGGCGGCAACGCTCAGCAACCCGCCGACGATGCTGGTGACGATGATCCAGAGGAGTACGGACATTTCAGATGGGGAATCGAAAGCGTTGCATTATAAACGACGCGCCGTCGCCCACGCGGCTATCTATGCGACAGGCGCCAGCCAGATCAGCGCCGCCATGCGGCCGGTCGTTTTGTCGCGTCGATAGGAGTAAAACCGCGCCGGATCGCCGTACGTGCACAAGCCGCCGCCGAATACCTGTTGCACGCCGCAGCGCGCCAGGCGCCGGCGCGCGAGCTGGAACAGATCGGCCAACCACTTATTTTCACGATGCGGCGTGAACGCGGCGCCCGCGCCGGAATCGGCGACGACAAATGCCTCGCGCACGTCGGCGCCCACTTCGAACGCATCAGGGCCGATTGCCGGACCGAGATAGGCGATGAGTTCTTGCGGCGCAACGCCCATGGCAGCCACCGTGTTCTCGACCACACCCGAACTCAAGCCACGCCAGCCGGCGTGCGCAATACCGACCACGCTGCCGCGCGTGTCGCATAACAGCACCGGCAGGCAGTCGGCGATCATCACCGCGCAGACGGTGCCGGCGTTGCGCGCGACACTCGCATCGGCGTCCGGTATTTCAGAGAGACCATCGGCGCACACGGTGCGCGCGCCATGCACCTGCCGCAGCCACTTAGGTTCCTGCGGCAGATGTGCGCGCAGCAGCACGCGGTTGGCGTGAACCGCCGCCGCGTCGTCGCCCGCGCTCAGTCCCAGATTGAAGCTCGCGTGTGCGCCGCCACTCACGCCGCCATCGCGCGTGGTAATCAGGCTTCTTACGCCGGGCGGTGCCGGCCAGGCGGGCGCGATCCAATCGTGCGGGGCATTCACGCCGGTGTTCCGGTTTGCGCCTGCAAAGCGGCGATGAGCGCGCGCATGTCGGCGGGCGGCGGCACCTGCCAGGCGACGGTTTCATGATTACCCGGATGTTCGAATTCAAGCCGCTCGGCGTGCAGTGCCTGGCGGGCGAATGCGGCAAGCACAGCGTCGCTGGTGCGTTTTTTTCCATAGACCGGGTCACCGACCAGCGGATGGCCGAGCGATTGCATATGCACGCGTATTTGATGCGTGCGGCCGGTTTCGAGCCGGCAACGCAGCAATGTCGCCTGCGTGAAATGTTGCAGCACTTCGTAGTGGGTGGTCGAAGGGCGGCCGCGGGCGGCTACCGCCATGCGCGTGCGCTGGACCGGATGACGGCCGATCGGCGCCTCGACTTTGCCGTCGCGCGTAACCCTGCCGTGCACGACTGTAAGATATTCGCGCCTGACCGTGCGTGCCTGCAACTGGCGCACGAGACTGGTTTGCGCTTCCAGCGTCTTGGCCACCACCAATAGACCGCTGGTCTCCTTGTCGAGCCGGTGCACGATGCCCGCGCGCGGCATCGACGTTAGTTGCGGCGCATGGGCGAGCAGCGCGTTGAGCAGTGTGCCGCTCCAGTTGCCGCGCCCCGGATGCACGACGAGCCCGGCCGGCTTGGCGATAACCAGCACCACGGCATCTTCGTATACGACGTCGAGCGCAATGGCTTCCGGTGCGGCGGCAGTGGCCGCCGGATCGGGAACGGGGTGGACCATAACGTGTTCGCCGCCCCAGACCCGGGCTTTGGGTAGCACCGGATGTCCGTCGAGTTCGACGCGCCGGTCGCGGATCCACTGCGCCAGCCGGCTGCGTGAAACTGGCGGCAACAACCCCGCCAAGGCCTGGTCCAACCGCTGTCCGGCGCAGGCGGGCGGCAACACCAGCCGCAGCGGGAGGGCGGCCGGCGAGGATGCGCTATAATTTGGCGATTTCCGCGCGAGGGTCATGGTATGCGTTCAAGTTTAGCTTTAATTCTGGCGCTGTGCGTGGGCGGCTGCGGGTTGCTGCCCGCGCAGAACGACGACGAAACCAAGGGCTGGTCGGCGAACCGGCTGTACACCGAGGCCAAGACCAACCTGAATGAAGGCAACTACGAGAAGGCCGTCAAACTCTACGAAAAGCTGGAGGCGCGTTATCCCTACGGCCGTTACGCGCAACAGGCGCAGCTCGAAATCGCCTACGCCTACTACAAGGACAAGGACGTTGCCTCGTCGATTGCGGCGGCGGACCGTTTTATCAAACTGCATCCGAACCACCCCAGCGTCGACTATGCGTACTACCTGAAGGGGCTCGCCAACTTCAACGACGATCTGGGCTTATTCGGCACACTCGCCAGCTCGGTCACCGGCCAGGATATGACCGAACGCGATCCCAAGGCCTCGCGTGATGCGTTCGATGCATTTCGTGATCTGGTCGCGCGTTTTCCGGACAGCAAGTACACGCCGGACTCGATCGCGCGCATGAATTACCTGGTTAATTCGCTGGCGGCGCACGAGGTGCATGTCGCCCGCTATTACATGAAGCGCGGCGCCTACGTCGCCGCCGCGAATCGCGCGCAATTCGCGCTCAAAACCTATCCCAAAGCGCCGGCGAACGAAGAGGGTTTGCTGCTGCTGGTGCAAGCCTACGACAAGCTGGGCATGACGGATTTGCGCAACGACGCCGAGCGCGTGATGAAAGCTAATTTTCCCGACAGCAAGTATTTGACCGGCAAGGCGGTGAAGGGCGCGCCGTGGTGGCAGATCTGGAATACGAACTAGGCGGGCGCCAAATCAGCGCGCGAATTTCCGCTTCACGGCATCAGGTTTTGAGTTCGGCGCGATCGCGAAACATTTCCAGCGCTTCGGGATTGGCGAGCGCCTCGATATTCTTGACCGGCCGGCCATGCACGATGTGGCGGACCGCGAGCTCGACGATTTTGCCGCTTTTGGTGCGCGGGATATCGGCGACCTGCACGATCCTCGCGGGCACGTGGCGCGGCGACGTATTAGTGCGTATATGCAGCTTGATTTTGTCAATCAGCGCCGCGTCAAGCGCGAGCC
>JAYVME010000275.1:0-4267 GCA_043759115.1 Betaproteobacteria bacterium
AGCGGGTAGTGCCGCGGCCGAACGCAGTCGCGCCCGGATTGCGGACGTGTTCCGGGATTACGATATCCTGCTCGCGCCCAGCGCACGCGGAGAAGCCCCCACTATCGACAACACCGGCGACCCGACCTTCGGGTTGCTGTGGACGCTGCTGCGGTTGCCGTGCCTGACGATCCCGTTCGGCAATGGCCCTCTCAGGCTCCCGCTGGGAGTTCAATTGATCGGGGCATCGGGGAACGATCAATCGCTCCTGATTCACTCGGAATGGTCGAAGCAGGTTTTGCAAAGCTAACGCTGTTGCACGCGCCCAGAATTCGCCGGCAGCATTCTGGTCATTTCACACGACCGCTGGTTTCTCGACCGCATAGCCACTCACATACTGGCGGCGGAAGGCGACTCGAAGTGGACGTTCTTCAACGGCAATTATCAGGAATACGAAGCGGACAAGAAAAAACGCCTCGGTGAAGAAGGTGCGAAGCCCAAGCGGATACGGTTCAAGCCGCTAAAGTGAGGCGTTGGTTCCCGGGCGCTGGTCACCTTCTTTTGCGCGGACAAGAAAGAAGTAACTAAAGAGGGGCGCTCCAGACGCGGCGGGCGCAGCCGGGGCGGGCAGGAGCGCCGAGCGGCGCATGCAAACACACGTGTGAACCGCACATCTGAGCGCATCGGAAAATAAATGGCAGAACGTAATGCGCCGCCGCCCCGGTTCGCCGCCCCGGCGGGTGGCCCTGTGCCGATCGACAAGTCCGGCGCCTCTGGAACTCGCTCTCGTCAGAAAGCAACTGCGCGCGAGCTCGGTGGACAACGGGACAAAAGCCGCGAATAAAACAGGGCTCAGCGCCCGCACTGTTTGCGGTTAATTTGCACACTAATACACTAGGTGATATAGTTAAATCGTGACGAGAGTCTTCAAAACCCGCCACTTCATCCGATGGATGCGCAAAACCGGGTTGTCGGACGCGGCATTGTGCAAGGCGGTAGAGGAGATGCGGCAAGGCCTGATCGATGCCGATCTCGGCGCGGGTGTAATAAAAAAACGGGTGCCGTTGCCCGGGCGCGGCAAGAGCGGCGGCGCCCGCACGCTGGTGGCAACGAACAAGGGTGACCGGTGGTTTTTCGTATTTGGGTTCGGGAAGAACGAGCGCGCCAATATATCGCCTCAGGAATTGGATGCGTTGCAGGCAATCGCAGCCGACTTGCTGAAACTTGCTGCAGATGATTTGGATGCCCAGGTCAAAGCAAGCGCATTACATGAGATAGGCCATGAAAACTAAGCGTCGCGCCACCAGCCGGATCATGAATGCGGTGCATGAAACCGCTGGCGATTTGCTTGCGGCCGGCTTCATCGACAAACGCCGGATGTGCGAGTACGACGCGCTGTGCCTTGCACCGATTCCCGATTATTCGAAAGCGAAGATTCGCGCCCTTCGCCAGCGCCACAAACTGAGCCAGGCCGTACTCGCGGCGGTGCTTAATACCAGCCTATCGACGGTGCGCCAATGGGAAATCGGTGACAAGCATCCCAGCGGCCCGTCGCTCAAACTCCTCGACCTGCTCGATCGCAAAGGGCTGGAATCGCTGATTTAACTATTTGACCTGCCCTGATTCGTTTTGCGGAAAACAATTTGACTCCGGTACGAATGGCAGTCGAAGCGCACAAAAGCGCGATGGGTTTCCCCACGCTGCCGGGCCTGCGTACGAGCGCGCCCGAGCCGGGCTTCATCAACCCGGGCCTCGATTACGACTGGGGCGCCACCTTCGATCCGAACGACGGTTCGGGCGTGCCCACCAACGCCGTGCCGCCGATCAAGCGCGTGATCAAAATGCTGGTGCCGAAAGTGGACGCCGACGGCAATGAAATTGGCTGCGTGCCGGTGGTGCTGCGCGATGCGCCGCTCGGCACCTATCTCGGCTGGAACATCATCGCCGGCGGCGCGCGGCCCTTTCACCAGGGCAAACTCTGCGGCAACGCCGGCAGCCTCATTCCCTTCGCCACCACCAAAGCCGAGCGCATCGCTAATAACGATCCGCGGCCCTCACTCGAAGAGCGCTACGGCGACCACGCCGGTTACGTCGCGGCGGTCAAACAAGCCGCCGCCAACGCGGTGGCGCAGAAGTTTCTGTTGCAGACGGACGCCGATGCGCTGATCGCGGCGGCGGAGGGGAGTGGGGTTTTGAGGTAGAGGTAAAATGTCGTTTTACAATCACGCGATGCCGCCGTTTGCCGTGCTCATACTTTCGCAGTAGAGTGTAACCATGTTGGACTGGATGACATGCGAAGCGGTTGAACAGGCCCCGGGCACCGTGAGCGGCACCTGGGTATTTCGCGGTACGCGCGTGCCCGTTCATGCGCTGTTCGAAAACATCGAGGACGGCGCAACCGTCGATCAGTTCCTCGAATGGTTTCCGGGGGTGACTCGATCGCAGGTTGAAGCCGTTCTTGAACACGCCGCCCGCAGTTTGCAGCCCGCCTGATTGACCGCATGCGATGCGGATCCTGTTCGATCAGGGCACACCGGTTCCACTCAAGCAGCATTTTTCAGAGCATCAGGTTCAAACCGCGTTTGAATTGGGTTGGTCTCGATTAACCAACGGCGATTTACTCGCCGCTGCCGAGGGAAAATTCGATGTTCTCGTTACCACCGATCAGAATCTGCGATATCAGCAGCCGCTGACGGGTCGCACGCTTGCGATATTGGTACTGCCGACAACGAGCTGGCCGCGATTGCGCGACCGTGTTGGCGAGATTATCAAAGCACTCGGTTTGTTGAAAACGGGTGACTATGTGAAGTTGCCGCGGTAGTCGACGCGATGCCCACCAACGTCGTGCCGCCGATCAAGCGCGCGATCAAAATGCTGGTGCCGAAAGTGGATGCCGACGGCAACGAAATCGGCGGCGTGCCGGTGGTGCTGCGCGATGCCCCGCTCGGCACCTATCTCGGCTGGAATATCATCGCCGGCAACAAGCCCTTCTCCCCCGGGGAGAAGGGTTGGGATGAGGGCGCGCCTGAGCTTGCCAGTAGTGCCCGCACATATCACGCCAACAAACTCTGCGGCAACGCCGGCAGCCTCATCCCCTTCGCTACCACCAAAGCTGAGCGCATCGCCAACAGCGACCCGCGCCCCTCGCTCGAAGAGCGCTACGGCGATCATGCCGGTTACGTCGCGGCGATCAAAAAAGCCGCCGCCAACGCGGTGGCGCAGAAGTTTCTGTTGCAGAAGGACGCCGATGCGCTGATCGTGGCGGCGGAGGGGAGTGGGGTTTTGAAGTGAGGGAACGTGACGTAGAAGAGTGCGCTATCGCGCACTAGTTCCCCGGTGGCAGACCGGGAGTTGGTTACTTTCTCTTGCGCCGCCAAGAGAGAAGTAACCAAAGAGAAGGCGGCCCTGGTGAGCCATCCCCTCGCGGGGATTCCCTGTGTTACTCGACGAACCGGGCGGCTGTGGAACTCGCTCTCGTTATGAATGAACACGTTGAACGTGCGAGAGCTCAGACAGGTTCTCGCCGCGCGCTCCGGACTCGGACTCTCGAAGAGTGGAGCGGGTACCCCCAACGAACCTAAATTTGATAGACACCATAGTCGGTATCCTCATTGCGAAGTTTTCTCGTTTCCTCCATGGTCTGGGGTCCGGTCCACTCAACATGAATGTGATGAGAATTACTGTTCATGATCTAACGTCCCAATCTGTCGAAGAGGTTTCGATTCCGCCGCCTAACGTCATGGTGAGCGGCGCGCGCTTTCTGCGCGTCCGCTCGACCTAAAGTTAGACCCCGGCATTCAAGCGACCTGTGCGGTGAACTTTACGCCCAGTGCACGTGCTACCTTGAGAACCGTATCAAATCGCGGCTTTGCTCCGGGCGCCAAAGCCTTGTACAAGCTCTCTCGGCCCAGCCCAGAGTCCTTAGCAATTTGGGCCATCCCTCGCGCGCGCGCCACGTCGCCTAGCGCCAGGAGAAGAAAATCCGGATCGTTTTTCTCAAGCACAGCCGTAATGTACTCGGCGACGGCAGCATCATCTGTGAGATACCGCGCCGCGTCGAAGGGTAGCAACTTTCTCTGAGTCTTAGCTTTAGTCATGTGATTTCTCCAAGTTCGGCTGAAATGCGAAGGGCACGACGAATATCACGTTTCTGCGTGGACTTGTCCCCTCCGCAGAGCATGGCGACGAGAATTCTGCCGCGACGCGTGAAGTACAGTCTGTATCCAGGGCCGTAGTCAATTCGCATCTCGGATACATCGCCTTCAATCGCCGCCCAGTCGCCAAGGTT
>JAYVME010000276.1:0-4266 GCA_043759115.1 Betaproteobacteria bacterium
CGACAACCAGACGCGTCATCAGTTCACCGGCACGGTGAAGGGCGACACGATTGACGGCACGGTCAGGGTCGGGGACGGCGCCGCGCAGAAGCTGTTTCCGTGGAGCGCCAAGATCGTGCAACGCGTGCCAGGCCCGCAATGACGGCGCCGGCGGACGGACAGCCGCGCGCGAGCCTGACGCTTGGCGACGCGGTCGCGATGATCGTGGGCCTCATAGTCGGGGCCGGAATTTTCGGCACACCTTCCATCGTCGCCGGCGCGGTGGAGAGCGAGGCATTGCTCATCGCGGTGTGGATCGCGGGCGGGGTCTTCTCGATTATCGGCGCGCTGTGCTACGCCGAGCTCGCAACCGCTTTTCCTTCCGCGGGCGGCGAATATTATTTTCTGCGCAAGGCGTTCGGCGGCCGGCTCGCATTTCTGTACGGGTGGG
Organism: Betaproteobacteria bacterium; assembly: GCA_043759115.1. Taxonomy (GTDB): domain Bacteria; phylum Pseudomonadota; class Gammaproteobacteria; order Burkholderiales; family SG8-41; genus PALSA-1004. Next base: position 431 of record JAYVME010000276.1, read on the forward strand.
CGCGCATGACGGTAATCGTCGCGGGTTCGATTGCGGTGTTTGCTTTTCTCTTCGGCGATTATATGTCGCGCATCGTGAATCTGGGCGCGCACTCTTCGGCGATTTGGGCCGCACTCGTCGTTGGCGGGCTCACGCTCGTGAATTACGCCGGGATACGCGAGGCCAAGGTCACGCAGAATATTTTTACGGTGCTTGAAGTGGGCGGTTTGGTACTCATAGTCGTCACCGGACTGGTGCTGGCCGGCGATCCGCCCGCCGCCGCGCCTGCAGCGGCCGGCGCCGGTCAACCCTGGTACATGGGCGCCGGCATCGGCTCGGCGATGGTGTTCGTGCTCTTCACCTATGGCGGCTGGAACGACGCTGCCTACATTTCGGCGGAAGTCCGCGACCGTGAAAAAAATATGGCGCGCGCCCTGCTGCTCTCGATCGGGTTGGTCACCGTGCTCTATGTGCTGGTCAACCTCGCCTACCTGAAGGGGCTGGGTTACAGCGCGATGACGCGGTCGGATGCCGTCGCGGCGGACTTGTTGAAGAACGTGTTGGGATCAACCGGCGAAAAATTAATCTCGTTCATGATCGCGGTGGCTGCGTTTACTTCCGTCAACGGTTCGATTATCGTCGGCGCGCGGTCCAATTATGCGCTTGGCCGCGACTGGTCGTTGTTTGAGTTCCTGGGTCGGTGGGACGCGGCGAGCGGTTCGCCGCGCAATGCGGTGCTCGTCCAGGGCGTCATTGCGCTTGCGCTGGTTGCGTTCGGGGCAATCTACAACACGGGCTTCAAGGGGCTCGTCGAATATTCGCTGCCGGTGTTCTGGGGGTTTTTCATGCTTGTCGGCGTCGCGCTGTTCGTCCTGCGCGCAAAAGAACCGCGCGCGCCGCGCCCGTTTCGCGTGCCCGGCTATCCGGTGGTGCCGGCGATCTTCGTCCTCATGTGCGCCTATCTGCTGTACTCGAGCCTCGCATATCACCGCACGCACGCGCTGGTCGGATTGGCGGTGCTCGCAGTCGGCGCGATAGTCATGTTGTTTGGCTCGCGCGGCAGGAACGGCAAGAGCGGCAAGCCGGCGTAAGACGAATATCGCTGGGTGCCCATTTATCCTGCCTATACCGCCAATCTCTTTCGCTTCGAGTTCAGATCCGAATATCTTAATTCAATATTAAAAAGAAAGACTCTTATGAGCTTTTTCTGGAAGGGCCGATTAGGCGAAAAACCCAGTGATTTGCTGAAGCACTATTACGCCGAAACAATGCGTGAACCGCTGTTTCTCGAAGCACTGCATCGATGGGACAAGGCGCAGGTGGTGGTATTGGGGGAACAAGGTATTGCGCCGCCAGACGCAGTAGCGTCACTTGTCAAAGGAGTCGCGGAAATGGAAAAAGAGGGTGTTGTCGCCGCGCGCACTCAACTGTGGAATGTTATTCATGGCGGCGAAGAGTACATGAGAAAGTTCAGTGAAGAAGAGAAATCCGGATGGCTGCACATAGGCAGATCGAGCCCCAGCATTCGCGTCGTGGCATCGCGGATTGCCTTTCGTGATCTTCAGCTAAAAATTATCAATTCCTCGCTCGAGTTGCGCCAACAGTTAATTGATTTGTCCGCCGATCACGTGGAAACGCTGATGCCGGGATATAGCTATATCCAGCATATCGAGCCGGGCACCTTCGGCTTCTATTTGATGTCCTTCGTCGAACCCCTGGAGCGGGACTTCAGGCGCCTTATGATGGCGTTTGAAAATACCAACATCAGTTCGGTTGGGACGGGTGCCGCATATGGTATTGAATTTCCGCTGGACCTCGAGCGTTTTGACGAACTGTTGGGATTTGATTCTGTCCCCTGGAATGCGAGGGATTCGATTCGCAATTACGATTACATGATAGAAACATACATGGCGCTGGCGCTCATGCACAGCACGCTGGGTCGAATGGCCATGGATTTTTTAATCTGGCATAGCTCCGAATTTGATTTTATCGAACTGCCCGACCATCTGAGCATTACCTCAAGCATTTCCCCTCAGATGCGCATTCCGTACGTCCTCGAGTTCGTGAATGGAACTAGCGGCCTGATCACCGGCCGCCTGATGGAAGCGCTCGCCATAACCAAAACCGCATCGGACCAGTTGGAAATGGCGACGATGCTCCCGGCGGAATTCTGGAAGTGCGCGGACGAGTCACATCGAGCCATCGATGCACTTGTCGACGCGCTGGGTGGGATGAAGGTCAACAAGGAGCGCATGGCTCACTGCGCGAACGAATACTGGTCGCAGGCCAGTACCGTCGTTGGATTCCTCGTCAAGGAGCATGGCATGTCCTATCGGACGGGACATCAAATACTCGCAACCATGATGCAGGCTATCGCGGACCGCAATATCCCACCATCGCAAGTGAAGCCTGAAGTTCTCGAGAAGGCGGTGGAAAGCTACACCGGAAAAAAAATCACGGTTTCGCCCGAAGTATTGAAGCGGCTATTTGACGCGATGCATTGCGTGCGAGAGCGTAAGTACCGCGCCGGAGCCGCACCTGAGCGTGTCATGGAACATATTGCTGCCGCTCGCGGCAATGTAGAGCGGGACAGAAAAGACCTCATCTCGAAGATGCAACGGATCGAAGCGGCGCATAATCGCCTTGATGGAGCGTTCGCTACACTCCAAAAACAGTACGCATAACGCGAGAGACAATGGAGGAAAGATGGCGCTTAAATGGACGTGCGTTCTAACAGCTGTTGGCATTACGATGCCAGCTATGACATCGGTAGCTAGTAGCGCTGATACGGATTATCCAACTAAGCCCATAAGAGTCATCGTTCCGTTTGCGGCGAGCGGTTCTACCGACATTCTCATTCGTAATGTCGGGCAAAAGATGGCTGAGCAGTTAGGACAGTCTCTGCTCATCGACAATCGAGGCGGCGCCGGAGGTGCGCTCGGCGCCGAACTCGCCGCCAAGTCCCCACCTGACGGCTATACGATTATGGCCACCACTAGCGGCGTGATTGCAGTGAATCCCAGCTTGTATCGTAAGCTCGCATACGACCCGACCAACGACTTTACACCGATTAGTATCATTGCCTCTTTACCGAACATGCTTGTGGTTCCTCCGTCGATGCCGGTGAAAAGCGTGAGAGAACTCATAGCGTTGGCCCGAGCCAAACCTGGACAACTGACTTACGCTTCGGGTGGCAATGGCACTTCGAATCATCTCGCGGGAGAATTGCTGAAATATCTTGTTGGCGTGGATATCACGCATGTACCCTACAAAGGGGGCGGGCCAGCAGTCCTGGCAGTGATGACCGGAGAAGTCACTATGTTGTTTGCGACGATGCCCTCAGCAATGTCGCAGGTGAAAGGAGGCCGCCTGAAAGCCCTTGCGGTAACGAGCCGCAAGCGCTCTTCCGCTATCCCTGAATTGCCGACAATGATTGAGTCGGGCGTGAAGGACTTTGTCGTATCCATCTGGATCGGTGCGGTCGCGCCTCGCGGCACACCACTCAAATTCGTGGAGCGGCTGAACAGGGAGATCAAGAAAGCGCTCCAAGCGCCCGACGTCGCTGCACGTCTGCACGAAGGGGGGTACGAACCGGTCGGCAGCACTCCAGAGGAAATGGCCGCCGATATTAAAACGGAGTCCGCCACCTGGGCACGTGTGATAAAGGCGGCGGGAATCCATGCTGATTGACGATCGTGCTTGCGATAAAGCATGAACACGACCGAAAAAATCGCGCAGTTTGTTGCGAACCTCGCGCTCAATGATGTTCCCGAGCGGGCGCGCCTGATTGCGAAAGGCGGGATCGTCGATGCCCTCGGCGCGGCGATCGCGGGCACGCAAACCGAAGCAGGCCACAT
>JAYVME010000277.1:0-4265 GCA_043759115.1 Betaproteobacteria bacterium
TTGTTGACCACCGTCAGCGTGGCGGACAGCAGGCGCTTGTCGTGAATGATACGTTCCAGGCCGCGTGCGGTTTTATCGTTACTGCCGCCGGGCGCGGACGGCACCACGATTTCGATATTTTTTGCCGGTTGCCATGCTGGTTGCGCGTTGGCCCGCAATGCAGTTAGCGCAAGCGCGAATTCGAGCAACAAACCCACTGCAACCACCGATGAATTCTTTTCAATACCCCCTTGAGGGATACGCCGACGAACGCCGATAAGCTCCAAAGGCCCAACGACGGCTGGCGAACTGATTAGGATTTTCATCGGCGTTTATCGGCGTTCATCGGCGGCTAATGCGTGCTTTATGGGGGCTGAATTTAGTCGCGCGTCAATGCCGGCCACAGGCGCTCGGCGCCGCCGCCGGCAATCGCGCGGCCGAGTTCCATAGCCCACGCCGCCTCATTGCCGAATTCCTCACGCCACGCCCACAGGCGCAGCGTCGAATGGTGCAGCGCGTATTCGTCGGTGACGCCGATCGCGCCGTGCACCTGGTGGGCGATCAGCGCGCCTTCGTGCGCCGCCTGCGCGGTGCGTATCTTGGCCGCGCCGACTGCGAGCAATGCATTCTCGTCGCGCTCAAGCGCGCCCGCCGCCGACAGCGCGGCGGCGACTGCGGCCGCAACCTCGCCGGCAAAGCGCGCGAGTTCCTGCTGGATCGCCTGGAACTGACCGATCTTGCGGCCGAACTGCGAGCGCTCTGTTGCGTAGCGCACGGCGAGTTCCAGCGCGCGTTCGAGCGCGCCCGCCATCGCGAGCGAGCGCATCAGCGCGCCGCGCATTCTTAATGTGGAGTGATTCACGCCGCTTGCCGCCGGCGCGGCCAGACCCGCCGCCACCGCGACATTGTCGAGCACGACGTCGTCGCGCGGTTCATGGGCGAGATTGCGCCCAGCCGTGATCGTGCACTGCGCGGAATCGACACATGCCACGATGTCGCCATCGGGACCGGCCGCGAGCACCACGATGTGCCCTGCGATGCGCGCCCACGGCACGCGCTTCATCGCGCCGGACAATTTCCATCGCGCGCCGTCCTTCTGCGCAGTGATTTTTTCGCCGTGCACCGGTGCCACTGTGAGCGGGCCGGCGGGAATTTTCAGGCCCGAGCTCGCGAGCATCCAGCCCGCGATCGCGGTCTCGGCAAGCGGTATCGGCGCGGCATAGCGGCCGGCGACGCGCACTACCGCCGCGAGATCCGACAACGAGCCGCCGGCGCCGCCGGCATCCTCCGCGATCGACACCAACGGCAGTTGCGCGGCCTCGACGATTTTCCACAGCGGCGCCGACCAGCCGTCGCGCTTGGCTGCCTCGAGCATTTTGGCGTCGACCTGATCGGCGAACAGGCGCGTCGCCGATTCGACCAGCATCGCGCGCACGTCGTTCATTTCCGTTAACCGGTCGTTCATTTGAGCGGCCCCAGCAGCTTGCGTGCGATCAGACTGCGCAGCACCTCGGTGGTGCCGCCGCGTATGGTCGCGACCGGCGCGCACACGATGGTCTCGGCGAGAAAACGCTCGAAGGTGTCCGTCGCTTCGGGCGTGGGCTCGATCTCGGTGAGCAGGCGCGCGGCGTCGATGATCTCGCGCTCGTAAAACGTGCCCAGGTCTTTCACCAGCGCCGCTTCGGTGGCGAGATCGACGGTGGCTGCGGGCGCTCCGCCGCCCGGCGTACTACCGGGTGTTCCTTTTTCGCCGTCGGGGCCGGGATCCAGCGTCATCGCAATCGCCAGCGACATGCGGCGCAGCGACCACAGGCGCGCGGCAAGCGAGCCCGCGGCCTCCGCCGCGCGCGCGTCGGGCGTAGCACCCAGCCGGCGCACGAGCTCGGTGAAGAGCGGAAACGTCGTCATATAGCGCTCGGGGCCGCTCCTTTCGAGCGCGAGTTCGGAAGTCACCTGTTTCCAGCCGTGGCCGACTTCGCCCACGACCATCTCGTCGGGCACAAACACGTTGTCGAGGAACACTTCGTTGAAATGATGCTGGCCGTTCATGAAACGGATCGGGCGTACAGTGACGCCCGGCGCATTGAGTTCAACGATCAGTTGCGACAGTCCCTCATGGCGGTTGCCGCTGTCAGGTGCGGTGCGGCACAGCACGAAGAACGCATGTGCTTTGTGCGCCCAGCTCGTCCACACTTTCTGTCCGGTCACGCGCCAGCCGTTAGTCACGCGCTCGGCGCGCGTTTTCACCGACGCAAGATCGGAGCCCGCATTGGGTTCACTCATACCGAGTGCGAAATAAAATTCGCCGCGCGTAATCGCCGGCAGAAAACGCTGCTTCTGCTGTTCAGTGCCGTAGCGCAGCAGGCTCGGCCCGGTTTGCCGGTCGCCGAACCAGTGCGCCGCGCACGGCGCCGCGACCGCGAGCATTTCCTCGGTCACCACGAAGCGCTCGAGATAAGAGCGCTCCTGGCCGCCGTAGCGTTTCGGCCACGTCATGCCGATCCAGCCGCGCGCCGCGACGCGGCGGGTAAATTCCGGATGGAATTCAGTGTGCCCGAGACGCGGCTTGAAGTTAAGCTCGGCCAGTTCGGTGCGCACGAATTCGCGCACTTCCTGCTGCAGCTTGCGCGCGGCAGCCGGCAGTTCGAGCGCGGAGAAATCTACTTGATCAAACACGGGGAGGCAGTCCTGAATTCATGCAGTGGTTGGTTCATCAGTGGTTGGTTCATTACTCTAGGCTCGCGTGCTGGCAGCGTCAATTTTTAAGGACAATCAGCGCGTCGGCCGCGACGACACCGCTGGCGTTGACGAACAACGGATTGATGTCGATTTCCGCGATGCGGTCGGCGTGATCGGCGGCGAGCAACGAGGCGCGCGACAGGGCTTGCGCCAGCGCATCGACCGCCAGAGGCTCACTGCCGCGATAACCGGTCAGCAGCGGGGCGGCTTTGATTTCAGCGATCATTTCGCGCGCCGTTGCGACATCAAACGGCGCGAAACGGTAAGTCACGTCCTTCAGTAGTTCCGCAAATACGCCGCCCAAGCCGAACATGACGACCGGGCCGAAAAACGGGTCGTTCACCACGCCGATGATGACTTCGGTGCCGCCCGCCATCTCGGCCACCAGCACGCCGTTGACGTGCGCGTCGGGTTGGTAGCGTTTGGCATTGGCGACGACTTCCACCGCGGCGATCTTGAGCTTCGCGAGGTTCTGCACGTTGAGCCGCACCGCACCGGCTTCGGTTTTGTGCGGAATGTCCGGCGAGTCGATCTTGACCACGAGCGGGAATTTGAGCGGCGATTCTTTCAGCGCGGCTATCGCCGCCGGCGCCAGCACCAACTCGCGCGCGACCGGAATGTCATAGGCGGCGAGTATTTTTTTTGAATCCGCTTCGCTCATACGGATTGAGTCCGGCGGCAGCGCCAAGTCCTGGCGCGCGATCAACCGTCGCGCGCCGCGCGCCTGCGCGGCGAGGAAGCGCCGCTGTTTCTGCGCGTATTGGCTCAACGCGCCGGCCGCGACCGCGGTGCGCGTCGGCGTCAGCACCCACGGTATGCGTTCGCGCTCGAATACCTCGATCGCGGCGGTCGCCGAGTCCGGCGTGCGGCCAAGCGATACTATCAGCGGCTTGCCGGCTTTTTCGACGATCGCGGCAACGCCGTTCGCCCATGCGGCACCCCGCGCGCCCTGCACCGTGCCGTAGCGCACGATCAACTGGTCGACATTGGCGTCGTTCAATGCGAGTTCGACGATGCGGTTGAAGTCCTCGTTGTTGCCGCTGATCTGCGCGGTCAAATCGATCGGATTGCCGAGCGCGCAATGTTTGGGTGCGATTTCCTCGATCGCTTTCAACGTGTCGGCGGTGAGTCGCGGCAGCGTGAGACCAAAGCGGTCGCATTCGTCGGCCATCAGCACCGCCGAACCGCCGGACGTCGTGATGATGGCGATGTTGGAGCCGCGCGGCATGCGACGGCCTAAAAACGCGCGCGTAATGTCGACCACTTCGTACACGTCGCGGACTTCGATGAACCCGCCTTCGCGAAACGCCGTGCGGTAGAGTTCGTAACCCGCGGTCATGCTTGCGGTATGCGATTCCGCGGCCGCCCGCCCGATGGTGCTGTTGCCGGCTTTCCACGTCAGGATAGGCTTGCCGAGAACGAGCGCGCGCGCGCCGAGCTCGCGCAGTTGCCTGCCGTCGGCAACCCCTTCGAGATACAGCACCAGCACCTCGACTTCGGCGCGTTCGAGAAAGTCGGCGGCGAGTTCGAGCGTCGTCACGTCGGCC
>JAYVME010000278.1:0-4259 GCA_043759115.1 Betaproteobacteria bacterium
TACGGGCTCCCTCCATTTCCCCCGCGCAATATCATTCGAGCACTCGGTGTCCAACTAACGCTGAAACTCAAGTGTCCAACTAACGCTGAAACTCCGCCCGTTAGGCGTTAAAGCGATTCCCACCTCACGCCTCACGCCTAACCCTTCACCCTTCACCCTTCACCCTTCACCCAACACATGTCTCTCAAATGCGGAATCGTAGGTCTGCCCAATGTCGGCAAATCCACGCTGTTCAATGCGCTGACCAAGGCCGGCATCGCGGCGGAAAATTATCCGTTTTGCACGATCGAACCCAACGTCGGCATCGTCGAGGTACCCGATTCGCGGCTGCAGCCGCTGGTGGATATTGCCAAGCCCGAGAAAGTCCTCCCCGCGGTCGTTGAATTTGTCGACATCGCGGGCCTCGTCGCCGGTGCGTCGAAAGGCGAAGGGCTCGGCAATAAATTTCTCGCCAACATTCGCGAGACGGATGGCATCATCAATATGGTGCGCTGTTTTGCCGACGACAACGTCGTGCACGTGGCCGGCAAGGTCGATCCCATTTCAGATATCGAGACCATACATACCGAACTGGCACTCGCCGATCTGGACACGGTGGAAAAAGCAACGCAGCGCGCCGGTAAAACCGCCAAGGCCGGCGACAAGGAATCGAGCAAACTGGTCAGCTTGCTCGATGAGGTGAAACGGCATCTTGATCAAGCGTTGCCGGTGCGCAGCCTCGCACTCGATGCCGAACAACTGAAATTGCTGAAGCCGCTTTGTTTGCTGACGGCGAAACCCTGCATCTATGTTGCCAACGTTGACGAGCATGGGTTCTCCAATAATTCGCTGCTGGATCGTGTACGAGAATTTGCCGCCCGGGAAAATTCTCCGGTGGTCGCGATTTGCGCCGCGCTCGAAGCCGAAATCGCGGACTTGTCGGATGAAGACAAGAGCGTGTTTCTGGCCGACATCGGCATGCAGGAACCGGGACTTAATCGCCTCATCCGCGCCACTTACGAATTGCTCGGCCTGCAGACCTACTTTACGGTCGGGCCGAAAGAGGTGCGCGCGTGGACCATGCACAAAGGCGAGACCGCCCCGCAGGCGGCGGGCGTGATCCACACGGATTTCGAAAAAGGTTTTATCCGCGCCGAAGTGATCGCCTACGATGAATTCATCAAGTGCAAGGGCGAACACGGCGCCAAGGAAGCGGGCAAGATGCGGCTCGAAGGCAAGGAATACATCGTGCGCGACGGCGATGTGATGCATTTCCGCTTTAACGTTTGACGGTGTGCGGATAGTCGCGATTCATGCGTAGCGTCGGGAGATGAGCGTGGGCAGTCTGGACCAGCTCGAAACACCTTGTCTCGTGCTCGATCGCAGCAAGCTCGAGCGCAACATCGCGCGCATGCGCGATCATCTTGCGAAGCTGAAGGTCGCATTGCGTCCGCATGTCAAAACGGCCAAAAGCTACGATGTCGCGCGCTTGGCGCTCGCCGGCCAGCCCGGCGGCATTACGGTATCGACGCTGAAGGAAGCCGAGCAGTTTTTTGCGCACGGCATCACGGATATTCTCTATGCGGTCGGCATCACGCCCAACAAGCTCGATCACGTTGCGGCATTGATGCGCAAGGGCGCGGACATCACCATCATTCTCGACAATGTCGAATCGGCGCGTATCGTCGCCGCGCGCGGCGCGGAGCTGGGCGTTAAATTCCCGGTTTTGATCGAGATCGACAGCGACGGCCATCGTTCCGGGGTTAAGCCTGAAGATTCTGTGCTGGTCGAAATCGGCCGCATTCTCGAGGCGGGCGGCGGCGCGCAACTGCGCGGCGTCATGACGCATGCGGGCGACTCCTATAATTGCGACACCGTGGAAAAAATCCGCGCGCTGGCCGTCCGCGAGCGCGACGCCGTTGTGCAATGTGCCGCGCGTCTGCGCGCGGCCGGGCTGCCGTGTCCCATCGTGAGTGTCGGCTCGACGCCGACCGCGACCTACAGCGACGATCTCACGGGCGTCACCGAAGTGCGCGCGGGTGTCTACATGTTTTTTGACCTGGTCATGGCGGGTCTCAACGTGTGCGCGCTCGACGATATCGCGGTGTCGGTGCTGGCCACGGTCATCGGCCATCAGGCAGACAAAGGCTGGCTCATCACCGATGCCGGGTGGATGGCGATGTCGCGCGACCGCGGCACCGCGGGCCAGAAAATCGACCAGGGCTACGGCATCGTGTGCGACCTCGCCGGCAAGCCGGTGGATGATTTACTCGTCGTCTCGACCAACCAGGAGCACGGCATCATCGGCCGGCGTGGCGGCGGTGCGATCGACCCCGCAAAATTCCCGGTCGGCACGCTGCTACGCATATTGCCGAACCACGCATGCGCCACGGCGGCGCAGCACGACCGCTATCATGTCGTCGACGGCGGTCCGCAGGTAGCGGCAGTGTGGCCGCGCTTCAGCGGCTGGTGATATTTCCGCAAGAAAGTTGAAACATGACAAAGCTCCCGCTCAAACCGCCGGCAATGGATCCGGCGACCGTTGAACCGAAAACCGGCTCCAACTATCCCGAACAATTCAAACCGCGCGTCGCGGGCCGCAGCAGGCAGCGGCTGGGTGACGCACTCGGGTTGAAAAATTTCGGCGTCAACCTGACGACGATCAAACCCGGCAGTGCTTCGGCGCTGCGTCACTGGCACGCCAAGCAGGACGAATTTGTCTACATCGTGAGCGGCGAACTGGTGCTGGTGACGGATGCCGGCGAGCAGCTATTGACGGCCGGCATGTGCGCGGGATTTCCGGCAGCCAAAGCCGACGGACATCATCTCGTCAATCGTTCGACGCGTGACGCGGTGTATCTGGAAGTCGGCGATCGTACGCCGGGCGACGCTGCCGACTACCCAGACGACGACCTCGTGGCGCGCGCCGTGGACGGCGGCTGGCAATTCTCTCCCAAGGATGGCTTGCCTTATCAATCGTAAAATTCACCCTTCACTCGTTCCGTCCTTACGATCTTCCCGCTTATGCCTCTTGCTTCCTCGCTCCTCAACCCGACGGCGTTCTTCCCGGCGCAGGCGCGATCCGGATAATTGCTTCCGAGACAAACCAACGACGGGAGCAAAAACGATGACGGTAAGCATGAAGGGCAAGGGGCACCGGCGCAGCCGGAGCGAATGGCGATCGCTGCTGGCGAAAGTTGGCGGCAGCGGCTTGGGCGTCGAAGCGTTCTGCCGGCGCGAAGGGATCAGTGCAGCGAGCTTCTACCGGTGGCGAAGCCTGCTGAGCGATGCGGTTGATCGCGGCGAAGCCGTTGTTGGCGACAGTGCGCCGGCGTTCGTTGATCTGGGGGCGCTTAATTCGGCGTCTTCAGCAGGGCGACGGCTCGATCTGAAGCTCGACCTGGGCGAGGGTCTGCTCCTGCATCTGGTGCGCGGCTGATGTTCTTCCCCGAAGGCCAGGTACGGGTGCATGTTTATGGCCAGCCGACCGACAGGCGCAAATCGTTCGACGGCCTCTACGCACTGACCCGCCAGGAACTTGCACAGGATCCCTTGAGTGGCCGGCTGTTCGTCTTCATCAACCGCCGCGCGACGCAGATGAAAGTGCTCTACTGGGACCGCACCGGTTTCTGCGTGTGGGCGAAACGGCTCGAACAGGGACGTTTCCTGTCCGACTGGCGCGGCGCCACGACCCGGGAGATGGACTGGACCGGGCTTAAGCTGCTGCTCGAAGGCATCGAAGCGAAAGTCGTCAGAAAGCGCTACAAATATCTCTCCGCAGCGGATATGCCAATGGTATAATCCCAGCATGAATTCGGCGACTCGAACCGGTGTGCTCAGTCTGGACGAGGCGGCCGCTTTCCGCCCTCAGCAGGTCGTCGAACTGAGCCGCGAACTGGTGGCCGCCAGACATCAACTCGAATGGTTCAAGCGTCAGGTGTTCGGCGAGAAAAGCGAACGCAGAATCATCGACGGTGCAAACGGCCAGATGAGTCTGGGGGAAGTCATCAACCCGGAGCAGCCCGCCACCGATCGGCCTGCGCTCGGGCGCCCGGTCGCCGCCCACACGCGGCGGCCGGCGACGAAGAAACCGGACACGGGCGATGACAGCGTGCCCTTCTTCGATGAGGCGCGGGTGCCGATCGAGGTGATCGAACTGTCCGCCCCCGAAGTCGAGGGACCGGCGCCGGACGCCTTTGAGGTCATCGGTCACAAGGACAGCTATCGGCTGGCGCAGCGTCCGGGCAGCACCGTCGTGCTCAAATACCGGCGGCCGGTGA
>JAYVME010000279.1:0-20434 GCA_043759115.1 Betaproteobacteria bacterium
TTTCCTGTATGTCAACCAGCCGCCGCGACAGCGCCTGCAGTTGCTCAGTGGAAGCGCGCAAATCCCTGGTGATCTCGTTCGCGATCTCGACTGCCCGGCCGCGCGAAGACGCTAAAGAGTAGAACATGCCGAACAGGAGCATGCTTGAGAGTAATCCCCCTGCCAACACCATCCACGGCAAAAGCGCATCGACGCGATCAATGATTGCATCTTTCCGCGCATTGAAATGTACCTGCCAAATCCGGCCGCCGATCTCCATCGGCAGAATGCGAGTGAAAACGGATTTCGGATCGTCTGTGTCCGATTGCACAGACGCACCCTGCAGCAGTTCGTTGCTGTCAAACAACAACGCCCTGTTGTTCTTGGAACTCGAAGCGGCGAGATTGATGGCAGACTCGGCACCATAAAGCCTAAACCGCAGGTACTGGAGCGTTTCCTCGTCGACCACGCCATTTATAAGGTTTTCGACGTTAAAACCGGCACCAACCGAACCGAAGAATGCCGCCCGTCGTTGCTCCACTGTATCAACCGGCATCCCGCTGCGATACACTGCCAGCCGCATCCCCAAGCCTATGTATTCCTTGCCCCGACTCTTAATCCGGATCGGCAGTCCAGGGGAGTTCAGTTTACCGGAGTCGCGGGTCAAACTTATGGACGCTGTTAACGCCTGTAAGTCCTTGACTGCCGGATTTACACCGGTGTCAAGGCCGAAAGCAAACTCGAAGCCGGCCATCGGCTCGACGTACACCAGCACATAATATTCAGGGCGCTCCCCGGGTGGCTTGATCGCGAAGTTGGGATAGCCGCCCGGCTCAAGGCTGGTGTCGCGACGCACCGCTTGCTCGAAACGTCTCTTGTCCTCAGCGCGAACGTGCACCGCGTAGTTCACCACATCGAAACCGGGGAAACGATGCTTCAGGTCCAGGGATTCAACGTAGCGGTGAAACTGAACCCGGCTGACCGAACCCTGGCTGGTAAAAAATGCCGCCAACCCGTACAGAATCTCGCCGTAGGCGTCAATGCGCGCCTCGATGTTGTGTTTTGCATCGCTCGCTAGTCGTTCAAACCGCTGTAGCGCGACGCTCTCGACCGCATCCCGAACCACGCTAAACAACAAAAGTGAGACTGGAATCCCGACCGCCAGCACCACCCACGGAAGCACTATCCAAAAGCGCGTGCGTCCGATCACCTTGTCCGTGACTGCAGCCATGCTCTCATTCATCGCCCGAATTACGAACTCATGCCTTTATCTTGACTTGTCTAAGGCAATGTCGAGTTCTGCCCAAAGCTTTCGGTACTCTGACCGACCCATTCAAATCAAGACAGAGTTTACCGCAACATCGTTCGCCGCAGTACCAACCTAACGATGAATCCTCGCGAATTCCTCCACGCTGGCGGCAAAATTAGAAAAGGCCGGATTGCTCCGGCCTTTTCATTCACGCAAACTCCCTGGCTAGGGAGAAGACTTATGCGGCATTGCCCGCCCGAACGCTGGCCTCGCAATACGCAACCTTGCCAGCCCGAACCGCGGCCTCGCAATAGGCAGTGTGGTCAGTTTTGATGATGCCCCCGGCCCAAGCTGCGTCGGCATGCCGCGCGCTGCCGAATTCCCGCTCATAGAGTTGCCGGGTTTTTGCAGCTAGTTCAACCCTTCTTGCAAGATCCGCCGGACTGCGTTCGCCGACGTGAGGGCTATGGTGCAGGAAATTGCCGAACATCTCCTGGCAATCATCCGCATACTTCATCGTCTGCAGAATGTGCGTATGCCAGAACTCGTCCACGTCCTCGCTGAGAAGAATGTCTTCGGCGTTATCCGGGTACTTCACCAGCATGGTCAGATAGTTTTTGTACGCGAGTTCGATGCTGTCGGCATACTCGCGTGTCCAGCCTTCGCCCAGCTCGGCGTCCATCACTCTGAGCTTGACGGGTTCAAGATCGAGCGCCTGTATTGCGGAAATGACCTGCGGTGCGGGTTTTGTGGTCAATTTAGTTTGCATCTTCGTCTCCTCTCAAGTTTGAAAATAAACGGAACAGGGCTGGTGGCGGGCGTTTGAACGCTTACCGTATGCAGCCTCGCGTTCCGCCGGAGCGCAAGGCGCGAAACCGCCAAAGAAGCCCCGAGTTAGAATCTAACTACGAGGAGGCATTAAACGCTGTCGGGAATCGCCGACAATTGCTGTCAGGCTTTTCCTGACAAACGCAAAGAATGTGATAATCCTCGGAGTAATCCACCCTTGTGTGAAGCGTGAACAACCATGAATCTTTCGTTTTTCGGCCTGCGGCCGGCCCGGCATCTTGCGCCGATTCTCTTCGTTGTTTCGCTTGCCACACCGGCGTTCGCTCTGCAGCCGGCGCCTCCAGTCACACCGTTTGCCGCGACCGGCACGCTGCAGTATGCGTTTACCTCGGAAGACCACGCGGACCAAATGATCATCGCCGCCATCGACGCGGCGCGGCAGCAAGTACTGATGCAGGCCTACAGCTTTACCCACCGGCGTATCGCGGATGCGCTGGTGCGGGCAAAAAGCCGCGGCGTTGAAGTCGTCGTGCTGGCCGACCAGGAGCAATCACGCGCCAACCCGGCCACCCTGCGCGATGTCGCGCGCGCCGGGGTGCCGGTACTGGTGGACGCGCACCATGCGGCCGCGCATAACAAGGTCATCGTCATCGATACCGGTCACGCGGATTGCGCGGTCGTCACCGGCAGTTTCAACTTCACTTACGCCGCACAACACCGCAATGCCGAAAACGCGCTGATCCTGCGCGGCAACCCGCCGTTGTGCGATGCTTACTTTAACAATTGGCGGCATCATCAGGCGCACTCGCACGCACTGTCGAAATCGAGGTGACGGGCGCGGGCGCGCTACGTGCTAGAATAATTTTCAGCATTCGCACACCCGACAATCCGTGACCGCCCCCTACACGCCGCTGCTGCTCACGCTGTGGAAAGACCTGTGGGATGAACACATCCTGTGGCAGGTCGCGACCCTCGTTCCGAGTCTCGCCGTCGCCCATTGGATTTCCTACCTGCTGCGCCCCCAACTGCGCGCCGGCGAAGGCAGCAGGCTGGACATCGGTTTGGGCGGACTGCGGCGCCTGGTGTTCCCACTCGGCGCGCTCACGCTGGTGCTGACGGGACGCTGGGTGCTCGCCCATTACCAATCCAGCTTGAGCCTGCTCAACATCGCGGCGCCATTGCTGACGGCGATGGCCATCATCCGCTTCGTCGTCCACTTACAGCGGCTGGTGTTCGCGCCGGGCAGCCTGCTCGATACATTCGAACGCACCATCGTGTGGCTGATATGGCTGGGTTTTGCGCTCTACGTGCTGGGGCTCGCCCCCGACATTATCGAGTTCTTCGACGACATCAGCTTCAAGGCCGGCGGGCATCGCATCTCGCTGCTGCTGATCGGCGAGGCGGTGGCGTGGGTGATTGCGGCGCTCATGCTCGCGCTGTGGATCGGCCGCGTACTTGAGGACCGGTTGATGTCCGCGCATGGCATGGACATGACGTTACGCGTGATGCTGAGCAAACTCGTACGCGCGCTACTGGTGCTGTTCGCGGTGTTGATCGTGCTGCCGGTGGTCGGCGTTGATCTCACCGCGTTGTCGGTGTTCAGCGGCGCACTGGGGGTGGGCATTGGCTTTGGCCTCCAGAAAATCGCCAGCAACTACATCAGCGGTTTCATCATCCTGCTCGACCGCTCGGTGACCATCGGCGATCTCGTCACGATCGAAAAACATACGGGCAAACTGTCGAAAATGACCGCGCGCTACGTGGTGGTGCGCGCGCTTGACGGCACCGAAGCGATCATTCCGAATGAAACCGTGATCACTTCGACCGTGATCAATCAGTCGTATTCGGACCGCAAGGTGATGGTCGCGTTGCCGGTGCAGGTGAGCTACGCGAGCGATCTCGATCTTGCAATGCGTCTCTTGATCGAAGTTGCGCAGCGCCATGCGCGCGTGTTGCGCGAGCCGGCGCCTGGCGTGTTGATTAAAGCGTTTGCGGACAATGGTATCAACCTGGAGCTCGCCGTGTGGGTTGAGGATCCGGAACAAGGCAAAACGAATCTGCGCTCCGATCTCTACTACGGCATCTGGCAGGAATTCAAAGCGCATGAAATAGTCATTCCATACCCCCAGCGCGAAGTGCGCCTGCTCGGCGCCGCAGTGCGCGCCAACGAGCCGCCGGAATCTGCGAAATAAACCCTACGAAACATGCTTCTATGCAAGCCGCGCAAGGCATGGGAAAAGTTCAATTTTGAGTGCCAAAATAGTCCTTTCCTACCCGGGGCTATTTCAGTACACTCAGCGCCAATTCCCCTCATAATTATTATTAAATAACCCTATGTTTTCAGGCATCTTCAGTCTTCCTTGGTGGGGCTACGTGGTGGTCACCCTGGTGTTCACGCATATCACCATTGCGGCGGTAACAATCTATCTGCACCGGTATTCGGCGCACCGCGCGCTCGACCTGCACCCTGTTATCAGCCATTTTTTCCGCTGCTGGCTGTGGCTGACCACGGGCATGGAAACGAAGCAGTGGACCGCCGTCCACCGCAAGCACCACGCGCGCTGCGAAACGGCTGACGATCCACACAGCCCGGTGGTGCTCGGCATCCAGAAAGTGATGTGGCAGGGCGCCGACTTGTACAAGCTGGAGTCGAAGAATGCCGATACGCTTGAAAGATTCGGCCAGGGCACGCCGGACGACTGGATGGAGCGCAACGTGTACACGCCACACTCGGTCGCCGGTATCGCCACCATGATGATCATCAATGTCGCGCTGTTCGGCTTTATCGGCATGACGATCTGGGCCGTGCAGATGGCGTGGATCCCGTTCTTCGCGGCGGGCATCATCAACGGCGTCGGTCATTTCTGGGGTTACCGTAATTTCCAGGCCGAAGACGCGAGCCGCAATATCGTGCCGTGGGGCATCCTTATCGGCGGCGAAGAACTGCACAACAACCACCACGCCTACCCGTCGTCGGCGCAGCTGTCGAACAAATGGTGGGAATTCGACATCGGCTGGATGTACATCCGCGGCATGGAAATACTCGGCCTCGCCCACGTCAAGAAAATCGCGCCCAAGGTCATGCTGGCCGCCGGCAAGACGCAATGCGACCAGGACACGCTGCACGCGGTGATCATGAGCCGCTACGACGTCCTCACCAAATATGCGCGCTCGCTCAAGCAAACCTGCGCCGATGAAATCGCCCACTTGAAGGCGCGCGCCGTGCGCGTCGACCGCGCGATGGTCAAGCGCTGGCTGCACAGCGATGAGAAAAAACTCTCGGCGCTTGAACTCGAACGCATGAAGGAAGTGCTGAGCAACAGTAAAACGCTGCACACCGTGTGCTCGATGCGCCAGGAACTGACGGCGCTGTGGCAACGCTCGACCGCCAACAAGGACGAACTGGTGCGTCAACTTGAAGACTGGTGCCACCGCGCGGAAGCGAGCGGTATCGTGGCGCTGCAGGATTTCTCCAAGCGCCTGCGCCGCTATCAACTCGCCCGCGCCTGATCGCGCTTTAACAGGACGATAAAAAAAGCCCGCTTATGCGGGCTTTTTTATTTGCGGGCGTTGAACGGCGTTTTGGCGTCCGTTCCAACGACCGCAAGTAAACCGGCGGCAACGCCGTCCGGATTTACTCGGAATTTACTTGATTTTAGTTTCCTTGTAGATCACGTGCTTCCTGGCGACCGGATCGAATTTTTTGATCTCGAGCTTGTCCGGCGTAGTGCGCTTGTTCTTGTTGGTCGTATAGAAGTGGCCGGTGCCGGCGGTTGATTCGAGTTTTATTTTCTCTCTCATGTCCGTTCTCCTAGATCGCCACACCGCGCGCGCGCATTTCCGCAATCACGACGTCGATGCCCTTCTTGTCGATCGTGCGCAGGCCGTGTTGCGAAACACGCATGCGCACCCAACGGTTCTCGCTCTCGACCCAGAAACGGCGGTTTTGCAGATTCGGCAGAAAGCGGCGACGCGTCTTGTTGTTCGCGTGCGAAACGTGGTTCCCCAACTGCGGCTTCTTGCCTGTGATGTCACATACGCGTGCCATGGTGCAACTCCCAGAATTCGGAAAAGGCGCGATTCTACACTATTTTCGCGGTTTGCCCAAGCGGGATAAAGCCTTGAGGCTACACAGAATCAATAACTTAGACCCGTCTGGGGCGGTATGGCGGGAGGCAACCGGCCTCGTCGGGAGTTACCCGATCGTTAAATAACGCCTCGACTAGCGTCCCAGATCCTGAATCGCGTCGACGACCATGCCGGTCCCGATCGCTATCATGAGAATGTCGCCCGCCACGCGCACGTAGCGATAACCGGACGGCGGCACGCCGATTTGCACGACGAGCGGCTGCGGCACTTCGTAATAGACCACGTCGCGCGGCAGCGGCCGCCCGAATGCCCATTTCTTCGCCTGGCCCGGGGGCATGCAGCCGTTGTGCTTCTTCGCGAGCCCTGGCGGGCAGTGGCCGCCGCGGAATTCCCCGGCGTAGTAATCGAGCACGACCGTGCGGTGGCGATCTTCGAAGTGGCGGCGTTCGGCAGACCGGACGTCCCTGTCGCGGTGCTCGCTTCTTTCCTCGTCCTTGTCCTTGACTTTGCCCCCCGGCTTGTCCGCCATTACCGGGCCCGCGGCAAGGATTCCACTAACAAGCAGCGCCAACGCGCAATTGATCCGAATCGTGGGTTTCATAATCGCCTCCAAAAAAAACACGAACAGCCTGGTACTGAACGGCTCAGCTTATACCCCGGTTGACAACGCGTCCGTGCACCCGTTCACACAGGTTGCCGCACAGCAGCGCGAGGAGTGCGTGACGACCGGCGATTCTACTGCCTGAGTCCTGAATTTGACGTATCGTTCAGATGAATTATCGAATCAGGCGACCGACGACATGTCCGCGACAATAACCGAGCATCGCAGTGCCCGCCTGTTGACGGGACCCGCGCTACCCGCGCTCATTCGCCTCGCCGCTCCCAACGTCTTGCTTGCGCTGATGCAGGCGCTGGTCAGTTTCGCGGACACGTGGTTTATCGGCAGGCTGGGTACCGACGGCCTGGCGGGAATCGCGCTGGTGTTTCCGATTCTTATCCTGATGCAGATGATGTCGGCTGGCGCGATGGGCGGCGGCGTGTCTTCGGCCATCGCGCGCGCGCTGGGCGCCGGTGACGTCGGACGCGCCGAGCGGCTCGCCCTGCACGCCGTGGTCATCGCAGTCGCCTTCGGCCTGCTGTTCACCGCGGTGATGATACTCGCGGGGCCCGCCTTGTACAATTTACTCGGCGGCAGCGGCGCGGCCCTCGGCTACGCAATCACCTACTCGACGATAGTGTTCGGCGGCGCGCTGACGGTGTGGCTGTGCAATATCCTCGCCAATATCGTCCGCGGTAGCGGCAACATGGCGGTGCCAGCGGTTGTTATGAGTGCCACCGCGTTGCTGCAGATTCCGCTGTGCGGCGCGCTCGTCCTCGGCTGGGGCCCGTTTCCGCGGCTCGGAATCGGCGGCGCGGGCATCGCAACCGTGTGCTCCTTCAGCGTGGGTGCGCTGTGCTTTGCCGCCTACATTCTTGCCGGTCATACCGGCTTAACCGTGCACCGGCGCGGCATGCAATTCTCCGCGCGGCTCTTCGCCGACATCCTGACGGTGGGATTGCTGTCTTCATTTAACGCGGTGCAAACGATCGCCGCCGCGGTCATCGTCACCGGGCTAGTCGGCACGTTCGGCACCGCCGCACTCGCCGGCTACGGTTTGGGTGTGCGACTGGAGCTGCTGCAGATACCCGTGGTGTTTGCCATCGGCTCGGCGCTGGTGGTGATGGTCGGCACGTGCGTCGGCGCCGGCGACGTGAAACGCGCGCGGCATATCGCGTGGTCGGGCGCCGCCCTCGCCGCCTGCGTGACCGGCAGCGTGGGTCTGACCGTCGCGTTGTGGCCGGGTCTGTGGGCCGGCATGTTCAGCAGCGACCCCGCGGTGCTCGACGCCGGATATACGTACTTGCGGATTGCCGGCGGATGTTATGCCTTCCTCGGCGCCGGCATCGCGCTTTATTTTGCATCGCAGGGCGCGGGCCGCATGTTCTGGCCCGTTCTCGCGGGCAGCGCGCGGTTTTTGATCGTGGTAATCGGCGGCTTCGTCGTCCTGCGTTACTTCGATGGCACGCTCGCGGGCTTGTTCGCGGTGATCGGTTTCGCCATGTTCGTCTACGGCGCCGGCACCGTGGCGGCGGTCAAGTGGGGTACATGGAAATAGCGAGGATCCTGCTTTTATAGCTTGGCCACGAACTCCTCGATCAGCGCGTTGATTTTCTCCGGGTTCTCGGTGGGCGGGAAATGCCCCACGCCGGATAGTTTTACGTACTGTGAGCCCGGCACCGCTTCGTGTATCTCTTTCTCGTACTCCGGTGGATTGCCGGGATCGTCGAGACCGCGCAGCAGCAGGAGCTTCGGCTTCAATGTCGCAATGCGGTCGCGCACATCGAAGGCGTCTATCGCCTTCAGGTCATGGTATTGGGACATCGGTCCCACCTGCCAGTGCCGTTCCATCAGTTTTTCGCGCAGGCCCGGTTCGACGAATTTCATCGTGCGCTTCTGAAACGCCAGCCACTCTTCGTACGCCTTCCTGTCCGTGACGGCGCGCAGCCGCATTTCGTAGGTGTCCGGCGCGCGCACCTTGGGCCGCGCCGCGACGGTCATCAGCACGAGGCCCTTCACTTCCTCCGGATAGTCGAGTCCGTACTGCAGCGCGATCGACGCGCCCAGCGTGTAGCCGACGAGCACCAGGTTCTTGTGCAGGCGCTGCGCCCACAGCCAGCCGCGCACCCACTCCATATAGCTCGCAACATCCGGGCAGTGCGTACCCTCAAGGTGCCCGGGCAGGGTGGGCGCGACGCTACCCTTGAAATGTTCGAGCTGATAGACAAACGCGTCCGCGCAGCCGCCCGCGCCCGGGCCGTGGAGGAATACAAGTTGTGCCATGAAAAATCCTTTCGCCTGTTGGGCGTCAATGTGAGGCGTGAGGGTTTAGGATTACGGATTCAGGATTCAGGATTCAGGATTCAGGATTCAGGATTCAGGATTCAGGAATCCGACCTTACGCCTCACGCTTCACGCTTCCCCCTGCACCCCTCAGCGCAGGTACTTGCCAAACCACGCAAACACTTTCTTCCAGCCGTCCATCGCCGCGTGCACGCGATACTGCGGGCGGTCGACGGCAAAGAAGGCATGCCCGGCATTCTCATAGGTGTGAAATTCGTAGGTCTTGCCGCAGCGCTTGAGCGCTTCTTCGGTCGTGGCCGCGTCGGCCGGCGACGGGCGCGTGTCTTCGATGCCGAAAAAACCGAGCAGCGGACACTGGAGGTCTTGGGTGAAATCGATCGGTGCGACCGGCTGGCGCGGCGTCAGTTCTTCGGGCTTGGCGGCGACGCCGCCACCGTAACAGACGATCACCGCATCGATGCCCTTCAACGTGCACGCCGCGAGGTAAGCCTGCCGCCCGCCCGAGCAATAGCCGATGACGCCGACCTTGCCGCCGACATTGGACGAAGTGCCTGAAAACCTGCCGCTCACAAACGGCAGCGCGCGCAGATAATCGATCGCGGCCTGCACGTCGCCCATCGTGCGCTCGTCCGGCATGCCGCCGGCCGCGCGTATGCTCGCACTATTCTCTTCCGGCGTCGCCTTGCCTTCGCGAGATTGCAGGTTGGGCACGAGGGTCACGTAGCCGTGATGGGCGAAGCGCCGCCCGATTTCCTTGTGCGCGTCGTCCCAGCCGGGCATGTGATGAATGACAACCACGCCGGGATACGGCCCGGCGCCGAGCGGCCGCGCGAGGTAGGCGTCGATCGGGTCGTTCTTATGTCCGCGCAGATAAACGGTTTCCGCAAATTGGGCTTCGTAAGTCACTGCTCTCTCCTGAATGTTGGGCCGCGGAAGACGGTTTCCGGGCGGGAACCGAATCTTACAATTGATGAACGTCGCGAGCGACTGCCGGACGCCCCAAAAACAACAAGTGACTACCCCTGTCAGTTAGGGCCCAGATAATCGCGCTTGCCAACCGCCACGCCGTTGTGGCGCAGAATGGCGTAAGTCGTCGTGCAGTGGAAACAAAAGTTCGGCATCGACCGATTGAGCAGAAACTGCATGCCGCTATAGTTCACCGCGACGTCGCGGCGCGTGAGGGTGATGGTTTTTTCTTCCGAGCCGTCGATCTGCGCCGGCTTGAGCGCGTTCAGGAACGCCACGGTCTGCTCGACGCGCGCGATGAGCTCGGCCAGGCTCTTTTCGTTTTCCTCGACCTTCGGCGGCTCCTGGCCTGCCAGCCGCACCGTGTTGCGGGCATGGTTGGTGGCCTCCTGCACCTGCTTGGCAAAGTTAAACATGTCCGGGTACAGCCGGTAGCCGAGCAGGCTCGCCTCGTCGTACTTGTGTTCCGCATAGTGCGCGGCGGCCTTTTTCAGACAGCCGGCGAGGCCATTCAGTAATTTGATATAGACGGGAACAGACGCCTGGTACATGGATATAGCCATGGTTTTTTTCTCCGGTAGTAGGGATTTGCAAAATTGGCTGCCGCGCGATCATAACCCGTATGGGCGCATCATCGGCCGGGACTCGACGATCCCGCCCTCACGCTCTCACGGCTTTTTTCAATCCAGCTTGCTTCCCGAAGTATGCTGCGCAGCTATGCGCGCGCGGGGACTCGCTTGCCGTTGAGCACGGTCGCAATCGGGAACAGGCGCTGTTTGCCGGTGCGCTTGCCTTTGTAGTTGTCGACGAATTCGAACGCGCCATCCCGCAGCTCCATGATCGCCACATCGGCCGGCGCGCCCACGTTGAGCGTGCCGCGGTCGTCTTCGACGTGACACTCCAGTCGGTGGAGAAGGTATCGGGCCAGAAGCCCTGCTTCATCGTGCGCTCCACCATGTCCCAGGTGAAGTGACCGTTGATGCCGTTGCCGAAGTCGAAGATGATGCCGCGGCGGCGCGCGGCAGCCACTTGGGCGGAGACGGGGTCAGGCGGAGACGGGCTTGCATAGTTGCATACTGGCTATCAACCAATTTTCGCGCCATCTTGTTTATGCAACTAGCCAAGCCTGACCATATTGTTTATGCACATCCAGCTAAAAACAGTGATGCCACTGTGAACCTGATACGCACGAGCCAGGTCCAGTGATACAGCAACAGGACTAGCGATTGCGCTTTCGTCTATCCTGCCTATACTGTGCCTTACCTCTCTTTTAACCTATTCAATCCTGAAAATCATGCAACCACAAAAAATTGATCAACAGCGGATTAGCCTGGTTGCAGGGGCGATTTTGGTTATGGTTGCTATCTTTGTCGGCGTGATGGTGTTTTACATCATGGAACGCCATGCCAAGCATCTTCTCAGCAGCAGCATCCAGTCGTCCCTGCAAAACAACGTCGAATTAGCAAAATCAGAAATCCGGCACGGGTTTGAGAGGGGCATGATGGTTGCCACCCGCCCCTTTCTGATTGATCAGTTACAGCGTTTCAACACACATGATGGCGGTGGCGCAACCCTGCAAGCTCTTGATAGAGGCGCACAATCCTTTCTTGCGACCGGGCTCTCGGCTATTGCGCTGTTCAGCAAGGACGGACAAGAGGTGGCGCAAGCAGGGGCTTTTGTGCAACAACCCGCACTGGCAACCCCCGTTAACTTTGCCGAAAACGTCCAATTACTGTTTAAGGACAAGTTTTTTTTGCGGACGGACGTAAATATCGTGAAAGCGGAACGTGTCATTGGCAGAGCGGTCGTGGAGATGCCCTTACCCGCAATTACTGCCATGTTCAAGAACGCCGGGAGCTTGGGTAAAACGGGAGAACTGGCCCTGTGCAAGCTCTTTGGTGTCAAGATGCAATGCTTTCCCACCAACCTCAATCCGCAGGCTCTCACCCTGGCCATACGCTCGCCAGAAGGCGTGCCGTTGCCCATGACCCATGCCCTGGAGGGACATACCGGTTTCATTACCGCCAGCGACTATCGCCACCAGGAAGTGGTGGCGGCATACAGCCCCGTCGATGATCTCGGGCTCGGGATGGTTCTGAAAATGGATAGCGCAGAATTGTATGCATCGGTCTGGAGCCAGCTTCGTTACCTGCTGCCACTCATGGTCGGGGTGATGATAGTGGCGCTTTTGTTGTTGCGCTGGCTACTTACCCCATTAGTGACCAGATTGGTGCAATCGGAACAGGAAGCACGCGCCGCGAACGTGCATTTACGCGACAGTGAAAACCGCGTGCGTATGTTGCTGGACAACGTGGACGAAGGCATAGTCAATATATCCGCCAGCGGGAATATCGAACTGTTCAACCCTGCGGCAGAACGCATGTTCGGTTATCGCGGCGCGGATATTCTGGGCGACAACGTGTCGATCTTGATGCCAGAGCCTTACCGCAGCGAGCACAATGAATATCTGAGGCACTACCATGATACAAACGAGGCGCACGTGATAGGTATCGGACGTGAGATTATGGCGCAGCGCAGTAATGGCGAAATTTTTCCGATGGAATTGCGGGTTTCTGAATTTTTCCTGGAGGGACGCCGCCAGTTCATCGGTATCATGCGCGATATCACCGAGCGCAAGGCGGCCGAAGCAAAAATCATCCATCTGGCGCATTACGATACGCTTACCAATTTGCCCAACCGGCGTCTGGTTCAGGATCGGATTCAGCAAACCATTGCATCGGCACGGCGCTCCGGTGCTCAACTTTCCGTCATGTTTATCGACTTGGACAAATTCAAGAGCATTAACGATACCCTCGGGCACGACGTAGGTGATCAACTGTTGCAAATGGTCGCCAGTCGAGTCACTCAGTGTTTACGGGCGGAAGATACTGTTGGCAGGCAGGGCGGCGATGAATTCATTGTGCTGTTAGTAGGCCTTAGCGCCGCCAAGGATTCCGCACTGGTGGCGCAAAAGATAGTAGATGTCCTGTCCGCTCCATTTGTTATCAACGGACAGGAGTTGCGCATCGGCGCCAGCATCGGCATCGCGACCTACCCGCGAGACGGCGCTGATGTCGAAATGCTGCTCAAGAACAGCGATACGGCAATGTATCATGCAAAAAAAGCAGGCCGCAGCAACTACCAGTTTTTCTTGCAGGCGATGAATGCGTCTGCCGACATTCAGCCAGACAAATCCTGATCTCGGCAACGAGGGGTAGGACTAACAAGTCGCTACACAGTCATCCGTTTAAATATTACATTGGGGCATGCAGGCATGGGTTGAAGCACAGCCCATCGAGTATTCTGCTTTCCCAAAAGCGAATAGGAAATTTAAACGCGCCTTTTGACTGTCCGCGACTCTATCGCCGGCCCGACAAACGGTCAATCGCACGGTGTTTGGTGAAAACTCCCCCACTCTCGATGACCATTCGAACCCTTCATCGGCCCAAATCGCCTCACGCCGACGCAGTTTGACCGCTTCACGCGAGCGCGGGCCGAGCCGGATCGTCGGCTACGTTGCAAAACTGCACCTACGGATGCACGGCCAACGTCAAAAAAGTCGGCGCAATCATCGTCACCGCCACGAGGTCCTTCGCCGGGTCGAAAGGCAGCCTAGATATCGCCAAGCACGTAATGACAAGCGCGCGGTGGGCGCCGTCTCGACGGCGAGCATGGGTTAAAGGGTTCTGCCGCACAACGATCTATAAATGGATGAAATCGGCGACGGGACGCGGACGCGGCCTGAAGGCGTTGCGCTCCACGCGTGGCACGGGGCGCCCACGAAGCCTCGCCCCGGCGCAGGAGCGCCAGGTGTTTCGCTGGATCAACAGTAACAACAAAATCGGCTCGTGAAAATTTCGCGAAAATTGAAAAACTTCGCAGGCAAACGAATAAATAGAAGTTCCCTAAAGCGCATCGACTGGAAGTAGACCAGTCTCGCCCTGGACTGCAAGACCGTTCATCGTGGCATCTACTTGGGCAGAAAATCGTTGGTAAACGTCGTCGGCAAGTCCACCTTGGAGGGCCCCGTGGGCTGCAGGTAATCGAAAGCCGCTCGCGCCTGCGTTTCGGTCATCCTCCCGCTCTCCGGCCAGATCTGCCTGACCGCCGCATACACTTTATCGTTTGCCTCGGCGTTCATCTCTGGATACTCCTTGCCCATCAACGCCTTCCCCCGTTGCGGGTCGCGCAGGATGCGATTGGCCTCGGTGAATACCTGCGCCACCTTGCGCAGCAGTTCGGGCTTATCGCGCATCGTGTCGGGATGGGCCGCCAGTGTCATGAAGATCAGGTCACGGAACTCGGGGACGTCACCATTCATCACATTGAGGTAGATGCTTCCCATGCCCGCCTGTTGAACCATGACTCCTGCCGGCTCCACGGGCACCGCCGCGTCGATCACCTTGCGCTGGAACGCCGCCAAGTAGGAGGCGGGTTCGCTGCCCAGGTAGACGGTGCTGATGTCCCCAGGCAACTGCAGCCCGTAACGATTCGCAAGGAACTTCAACATCTTCTCGCCCGAACCGTTGGC
Organism: Betaproteobacteria bacterium; assembly: GCA_043759115.1. Classification (GTDB taxonomy): domain Bacteria; phylum Pseudomonadota; class Gammaproteobacteria; order Burkholderiales; family SG8-41; genus PALSA-1004. The sequence continues at coordinate 14,506 of JAYVME010000279.1, forward strand.
TGAAGGCAGGCCGACGCGCTTGCCCTTGAGCCGCTTGATTTTTTCCTCCAGGCTGAGATTCTCCGATCCGGCGGCCGTCGCGGCATCGACGATCAGGTTGTTCAGCGGCCGATTCGCGACGTTGTAGAACGACACAATCCTTCGACCCTGCACCGCGGCGCTAAGCACGTGCTCATAGCTGACAATGCCGACGTTGGTCTGCTTCGTCAGTACGGTCTGCAGCACCAACGCACCGCCCTGCACGAAAGTGATGTCGGGCTCGAGCCCGTATTTCTCAAACAGCTTCTCCTGCTTGGCGACGTATAACGCACCGGCGTAGTAGCCATGCCCGATGTTGACGATCTTGACGGGCTCGGCCGCGGCCGTCGTGAGTGCGAACGCAGTCGCAAGGAATACCATCAACGAACCCGCTTTCATGAGACGCCCTCCATGTGAACAACGTTCAACGGCCGATGACGCGCCAACGGTCGGCCCGCCTTTGAAATACGCCAACGATCCAGTTCAGCACAACTGCCAGCAGCGCGATAACCACCAGTGTAGCGAACACTCCTGCGGTATCGAACTGGGCGCCGGCGAATTGAACGAGGTAACCGAGCCCACGATTGGCAGCGATCATTTCGCCGAGTACCGCGCCAATCAATGCATACGGCACCGAGATCTTCAGACTCGCGAACACCCACGACGCCGCTGACGGGATGATCACCTTGGTAAGAACCTGAAGCCGCGACGCTTTCATGAGCCGAGCGGCGTCGACGAGGTCCTGGTCGACTTCGCGCACGCCGGTGTAGGTATTGAGGAACACCAGGAAGAGCACGAGGATCGCCGCCAGCGCGATCTTGGACTCGATGCCGATGCCGAACCACAGCACGAACAGCGGTGCGAGGGCAACCTTGGGCAGCGCATTGAGCGCGGACAGGTAGGGGTCGAGCAGTCGATTCACGAACGGCGACACGCCCAACCAGATCCCGAGGGCCAGCCCAAGCACGGCACCGATCAGGAAACCGGCGAGCGTGGCGTACAGCGTCGCCCAGATGTGGACGAAGATCGATCCATCGAGAAACCACTTCCACAGGCGCACGGATATCGCTGCGGGACTCGAGAAGAAGAACGCGTCGAAGAGGCGGCCCGATCCCCACTGCCACGCGGCGGCGAGGACGACACCGAGGAGCGCCTGGCAGAGAAACATCGCCCCGAAAGACATCTCGCCCCAGGCACGGTGCGGGGCAGTGGCCGGCGGCGTGAACGGTTTCTCGCGCTTCATAGGCGATCCTCCCGGTACTCCTCCTGCAACCGGGCCCAGATTGCCTCGTACAGCGCCTTGAATTCCGGCTCGAAACGCACGTTGATCACGTCGCGCGGGCGCGGAAGGTGGACGGATTGTTCCATCGCAATCGTCGCCGGTCTTCGCGTGCAGACCAAGACCCGGTCGGCGAGCGTCACTGCTTCCACGAGATCGTGAGTCACGAAGATGACGGTCTGCCTGCCTTCAGCGGCGAGCCGCAGCAGCAGGTCGTGCATGGAGAGTTTGAGCTGGGCATCGAGTGCGGCGAACGGCTCGTCGAGCAGCAGGCACTCGGCTCCTTGCAGCAGCATCCGCGCCATGCAGGCGCGCTTGCGCATTCCGCCTGACAGCTCGGCAGAGTAGCGCCCCTCGAAACCCGCAAGGCCGACCTTCGCGAGTACCTCGTCCGCGCGCCGCGCGCGCGCCACGGGGGCCATCCCGGCCAGCTCCAGCGGAAAGGCAACGTTGTCGCGTACCGTTCGCCAGGGCAGCAAGTTGTCTTTCTGCGTCATGTAGGCCACGGCCGTGTTGACGTCGGTGACCGCAAGGCCGCGATAAAAAACGCTGCCGCTCGACGGGGCATAGAGCCCTGCGATCATGTGCAGCAGCGTGGACTTACCGCAGCCACTGGGGCCGATGACAGCCACGATTTCTCCGCGCGCGACGGTGAGATCGATGCCGGCAACCGCCTCGACGACATCCTTGCCCCGGTGGAACGCTTTGTGCAGCGATTCGATCCGGACCAGGGGCGACGTGGCCTCAGAGGATGGAGCGCTGGTAGCCGCCATCGACATCGATATTCGAGCCAACGATGAAACCCGCGCGGTCCGAGGCGATGAAGGCCACGGCGTTGGCGATGTCCTCGGGCACGCCCCATCGACCAAGCGGGACCTCGGCGCCCCATTGCGCTTCCTGTTGCTCCAGGCTACGGCCAAGGTAGTGTTCATTGAAGAGTCGCAGGGTATCAGTCAGGGGGCTCGCGATCCGGCTGGGGCAGACCGCATTGACCAGCACGTTGCTGCGGCCGAGGTCATCGGACAGGGATTTGACGAAGGCATGCTGCGCCGCATTGCTGATCGCCGAAGCAATGACGTTTGCGCCCGGCACCTTGCCGGCCTGGCCGATGATCACGATGAACCGTCCACTGCCCTGCGCGCGCATGTGCGGCGCCACCTGTCTGGCCAGCTCCCACGGCCCGATGACCTTGGTGCGCAAATGCAACTCGAGTTGCTCGGCGGTCACCTGCTCGATCGACCCTTGCAGATGCGTGCCGGCATTGCTCACCACGACGTCGATCCGGCCCATCGCGGCGAGCGTGGCCCGCACGAGAGCCGCCACCTGCGCCGGTTCATTCATGTCCGCGATGACACCATGGCAGCGAATCGCGCGCGCGCGAAGGTCGTTCAGCGCCGTCGCCAATCGAGTCGAGTCGCGGCCACAGATCGTCACTGTGCAGCCCTCCTCGCCGAGCCGCCGCGCGATCGCGAGCCCGATGCCGCTCGTGCCCCCGGTGACGAGTGCAGACTTGCCAGAAAGTCCAAGATCCATGGTTACCCCTTAACCGAACACGTAACGATGATAGCCACCGTCGATACTCACTGCGCTACCGGTCACGAAGTTGGCTGCGTCCGAAACGAGGAAGGTGACCAGGTCCGCGACCTCGTCGGGTCGGCCGGTACGGCCCAGTACGTTGGCACGCGTGAACCCAGCAGCGGCCGTCGCGCGATCCACCTGGCGCTCGCGCATTTCTTTCGCGATGAGCGAGGCCAGCAGCTCGCTCTCAATGTACTGCGGACAAACGGCGTTCACCCGGATATTGTCACGCGCCATGCCGTCGGCAACCGACTTGGTCATCGCCATCAATGCGGCGTTGGTAACACCCGAGGGGAAGCGATCCGGATGCGGGTGACGCGCCGCCTGGCCCACGATGTTGACGATCCGTCCGTCATGCTGGGCTTTCATGAAGGGAAGCACCGACTGCGTCATCAGGAAGAAGCCGAACACCTTGTCGCGGATCTGCTGCTCAAGCGTTGCGAGCGTCGTGTCCTCCACGGTGCCGCGAAGGTGCGTCCCCGCGTTGTTCACAAGGATGTCGATCCTGCCGAATTCGCCAAGCACCGTCGAGACCAGACGTGCCACACCCGCCTCGTCAGTAACGTCGGTGGCCAACGCCAGGATCCGGCCCCCGGCCGACCGAAGCTCCGTCGCTGTCTCCTGAAGCCGTCCTGCGCCGCGTGCGCAGATAGCGACTGCGGCGCCTTCGGCGACAAGCGCGTGCGCAATCGCCTTGCCGATGCCTCGGGAGGCTCCGGTGACGATGGCGACCTTGTCCCGCAATCCAAGTTCCAAGTTGTCCTCCTCCGATTCCCGCGCGCCGATCATCCACCCGCGGCGCTGGCAGGTAGGCGTATAGGAAATTTAAACCTCCTTTTCGCTGCCAAGAACTCTATCTCCTCACCAGCGGGTAGTCAAACGCACGAGTCTTTGGTGAAAATCCCCTTGATGACTATTTGATCCCTGCATCGACCCGAATCGCCTCACACCGACGAACTTTGACCGCTTCGCGCGAGCACGGGCCGAGCGAGTGGCGAGCGCGCAGGCAAACCCAGAGGGGTGAGTATCCTTACCATCACGGCGGGCTCCTCGATGGCGGCGATGATCTTCAGGGCGCCGCCACACTGCGGGCAATGGAACCATTGCCGATAAGCGCTTGCATCGCCCCAACATAAGTGAATATTTCTCCCGATCAATGTATTACGTAGGTCCGACCCGGAGTCCGGTGAGTTAAAGCGCTCCGGCACATTCCAGTCTCAGCGGTCTGGTCATCGATCCACCTATTGGCGGTGGGCGAAGGGAAAAAATTCCGGATACTTCACTCCGCCGTTATGTTCCCTGCCTTGATCACTTTCGCATAGCGCGTCACCTCGCTGCGTAAGTGCGCCCCGAGTTCTTCCGGCGTGCTGCCGACGACTTCGCCGCCGTCCTTCGCAATGATGTCGCGCATCTCCGGGGACTTCAGCGCCTCCAGCGCCAGGGCATGCAGCTTCGCGAGAGTCTCCTTTGACGTGCCGGCCGGTGCGAAAAGCCCGAACCAGTTATCCGATTCGAAACCCGGGTAGATGGAATCCATCGTCGGCAGATCGGGAAAGACGCTGGAGCGCTTTTTGGTGCTGACCGCGAGCCCGCGCAGGCGCTTGCCTTCCAAGTGCGATTTCACGGTCGTCAGCGTGGAAAACGTGAAGTCGATCTCGCCCGAGAGGATGGCGATAGTTCCCGGGCCGCCGCCTTTGTAACCTATGGATTCCAGGTTGGCGCCGGTCTGCTGGCGGAACATTTCGAGTGCGATGTGGCTGGTAGTCCCGCTGCCATTGTGGCCGCCGTTAAGACCTTGCTTGTTGCGCTTTGACAGCGCCACCAGCTCCTTGACGGTTTTGGCGGGCACGCTGTTGTGCACGGTCAGCACGAGCGGTACGGACGAAGTCCAGATGACGGGGGCAAGATCTTTCAGCGGATCGAATTTTATTTTCGCCGCAAAGAGCGTGGTATTGACGGACAGCGACGCGGAAGTAAACAGGAGCGTGTAACCGTCTGCCGGTCCGCGCGCCACCGCCTCCGTCCCTATCATGCCGCTCGCCCCCGCCCGATTGTCGACGACGAACGCCTGCCCCAGGGAATCGCTGTATTTCCTGGCCAGGAGCCGCGCCTGCAGATCCGTGCTGCCGCCCGGCGCGAACGGCACAATGACACGCACCGTTTTAGCAGGCCATGTCTGGGCTGCTGCCGTGGGCGCGAACGGCGTGGCCGCGATGAATACCGCGGCAATTATGGATTTGCTGATCATTGGGCTTTCTCCTTGGTGGAATCAATGCGCGGACTGCTCGAACAGTCCGGGCCGCAGCCCTGCGCAATCGCGCGCGCCGGGCGGCACTTCTACCGTCAGTTCCCGGAGTGCGCCCGGCGGCAAAGCGGGCACTGCCAGCACCGCTGCCAGAAACCGTTCGCGTTCCGCGCTGTTTGCGTAGTCCGAAGCGAGCGTATGGAACTTGCCGATGTAGTCATCGCGCCCATAAGGCCGCGCGCCGTAGGAGTGCGCATCCGCAAACGCAATCTCGTCTTCGAGGGTGCTGCCGTCTTCCAGGGTTACCACGACGCGCGCACCCAGCGCTCGTGCACTCGGGTCCTGTGCATGATAGCGGCGCGTCCACTCGGCGTCCTCGACTGTGTGTATGCATTTCCAGAGTCTGACCGTAGCCGCACGCGCGGCACGCGACGGCAGATAGCTGTCGATGTGGTGCCATTTCCCATCCTCGAGCGCGACCGCAAAAATGTACATGACGCTGTGATCGAGCGTCTCGCGGGTCGCCCGCGGATCGAATTTCTGGGGATCGCCCGATCCGGTCCCGATGATGCGGTGCGTGTAGCGGCTCGCGTGGATCACGATCTCCCTGATTCTCGACAAGTCAGTGATGCGTGAGCGCATGCGGAACGCGAGATCGATCAGCGCCTGCGAGTGAATTTCCGCGGAATAGGCTTTGGTGTAAGTCTCGAGGATGCCGCGCCTCGGCTCGCCCGGCTCAGGCAGCGTCACCGTGTATTCAGCCTCCGGGCCATCGAGCAGCCACGCGATGATGCTGTCGTCGCCCTCGT
>JAYVME010000280.1:0-4253 GCA_043759115.1 Betaproteobacteria bacterium
AACGCTTGCCTATCGCGTTGAAGTCGAGGCGGCGAACCAGGTAACCGTGGAGCTGCTCAAGCTCGCGCGCAAACATGTCGGCGGCTTGCTGACCGAAGATCAGTTCCGCGCGCTGGAAGCACAAGTCGCTCGCATCGTCGGTCTGAACGATCTCGCGGAGCGCATCGAAGCGCTGTTGCAGAAGGGCCAGCACGCGATGCCCGACGATGATCTTGCGCGACCGCTGCCGCGGCTCTGGTGCGAAGAGCATTTGTATCGCCCGCTGCTGCTGGCGAAACCCGGCATCGAACAACATGGACAATTGTCGCTGCTCGATCAGGAATTGGGGCTGCGACTCGACCCGCCGGGACTGGAGGAGAGCGAGGCGCGCTTCGTATGGGACTTGCGCGCGTACTGGAAGGCGCACGCCGAAACCAACGAGTGGTGCGACTATTCGATTTACCTGCTGCGCAATCAGGCGCGTCGCGGGGTGGGTTTCTTCGCGGAGCAAGGGTTTTACCCCGATTTCATGCTATGGCTTAAACGTGGCAAGCGTCAGGCATTGGCTTTCGTTGAACCCAAGGGCATCGAGCTGATACTCGGCGACGCGCGTCTCGAAGCCAAGTTGGATTTGCTTCAAGAGCTAAAGGAATTGGAGCTTGCAGTACCAACACGCGGATATCTGGTTAGCGCAACGCCGTTTTCGGCGATTGAAGCGCGCCAGCCTGGTGTATCGCGCGCGAGTCTTCGTGCTCGTGGCATACTGATACAAGGGGAAGACTTACGGGACGTACAAACGATATTGGACGACCTGCGAGCTGCGCTAACTGCAGTTTAAAAAAATTTGAAAATCGTAATTTAAGCGACCACCATGCAATCCCAGAAAAAATTTCCGCGCACCTACAGCTTTGAATTCTTTCCGCCCAATACGCCGGAAGGACAGGAGAAGCTGCGCGCCACCACCAAGCAGCTTGCGCAGCTCAATCCGAAGTTTTTTTCGGTGACTTACGGCGCCGGCGGCTCGACGCGCGAGCGGACACTGGGCACCGTGCTCGACATCCGCGCCATGGGGCATGCCGCTGCGCCGCATATCTCGTGCGTGGCGTCCACCCGCGAGGGCATCCGCGAATGGCTGCAGCGTTATAAAGACCACGGCATCAAGCATCTCGTCGCGTTGCGCGGCGACCTGCCGTCCGGGCTCGCCGCGGCCGGCGAGTTCCGGTACGCGAACGAGCTGGTTGAATTCATCCGCAAGGAATTCGGCAAGTATTTCATGATCGAGGTTGCCGCGTATCCCGAAGTCCATCCGCAGGCAAAAAACGCGCACGACGACCTGGCCGCGTTCAAGCGCAAGGTCGAAGCCGGCGCTGATTCGGCGATCACCCAGTATTTTTACAACGCGGACGCCTACTATCACTTCATTGACGATTGCGAAGCGATGGGCATCGATATCCCCATCGTCCCCGGCATCATGCCGATTGGCCGTTACTCACAGCTCGCACGTTTTTCGGATGCGTGCGGCGCGGAGATCCCGCGCTGGATGCGCAAGAAATTCGAGGGCTATGGCGACGACACGGCGTCGATCCGCGCCTTCGGCCTTGATGTTGTCACGGCGCTATGCGACGACCTGCTGCAACACGGTGCGCCCGGGTTGCATTTTTATTCGCTCAATCAGGCCGGGCTGACGACCACCATCTGGCAACGACTGGGACTATAAGCGCCCCCCCGGGAAAATCATCGTGAGTTTCTACGCACCACCGCCCGTTATCACCACCGAAGTCTTCGCGACTGTACCCGACCGGCTGAACAAAAGCGGTCAACCGTCGACCTGGATCGATGCCAATCACCCTGGCTCGAAACTCGGCTCGTTTCTCGAAGGCCCCGCGTTCGACCCCGGCAATCTGTACGTCGTCGATATTCCGTTCGGACGCATCCTGCGCTTCGCGCCCGACGGCGTGTGCGAGTTCGCGGGCGTGCCGCTCTTTTCTCACCTGTGACAGTGCGGGATTGGGGAGAGCGAAGCGAGGGCCGAGAATTCGGCGTACAGTATTTCTCGCCTTACGTCTCTCCAGTAATCACGCCGCTTTAGCCACGGTCTTCTTCTTGGCCTGCGCGGCGGTTGCATGCATTGCGGCATACGCGCCGTGCGCGGCAGACTCCGCATCGCCCACATGGACCGGCAAGCCCATATCGGACAGCACGGAACCCAGCGCCGACAGGCACAGCATGACGTTGTCAGGGCGGCACGAATAGCCCATCAATCCGAAACGCCAGATCTTGCCGGCGAGCGGCCCAAGGCCAGCGCCGATCTCGATGCCGAACTCGTTGAGGAGCGTCTTCCTTACCATGGCTTCGTCGACACCCGCGGGGCAGCGCACCGCGTTCATCTGCGGAATCTGATACTGCTCCTTGACGAGAAACTTGAGCCCCATTGCCTCCAGTCCCGCCTTCAATGCAAGGTGATGGCGCTCGTGACGCGCCCAGCAATTCTCGAGACCTTCTTCACGTATCAGCAGCAGCGCTTCGTGCAGCGCAAACAGCGAGTTGGTGGGCGCGGTGTGATGGTAGGTGCGCGTGGTCGCGCCCCAGTAGCCGAGCAAGAGATTCATGTCCATGAACCAGCTGTGGATTTTGTCTTTGCGCGACTTGACGTCGGCGACCATGCGCTCCGAAAACGACACCGGCGACAGGCCGGGCGTGCAGGAGAGGCATTTCTGGCTTGCCGAGTAGACCGCGTCGATGCCCCACTCGTCGACCAGCACCGGCGTGCCGCCGAGCGAAGTCACCGCGTCGACGATGGCGAGCGCGTCATGCTTGTGCGCGATTTCGACGAGTGTCTTGGCATCCGACTGGCAGCCGGTCGAGGTCTCGGCATGTACGAATGCCAGAATACGCGCGCCCGGGTTCTTGCGAAACGCGTCTTCGACCTTGTGCGGATCGATCGGTGAGCCCCATTCGTCTTCGACGATGATGGCGGTGCCGCCGCAGCGCTCGACGTTCTCGAGCATGCGGCCGCCGAACACGCCGTTACGGCACACGATCACTTTGTCGCCGGGCCGCACCAGGTTGACGAAGCAGAATTCCATGCCGACCGAGCCCGGGCCCGAGATCGGAAACGTGAGCGGGTTCTTGGTCTGATAAGCATAACGCAGCAGCGTTTTCAGTTCTTCCATCATGTCGACGAAAATCGGGTCGAGATAGCCGATCGCCGGCTGGCTCATCGTCGTCAGCACGCGCGGGTGGATCTCGGTCGGGCCGGGACCCATCAGGGTGCGCTGCGGCGGGTGGAACGAGTTGATGCGTTTGGCGGGCAAAAAATCATTCATGGTGTCATTCCCTGTGAGTAATGATCCGAACAAACTCTCGCCATCCGGACGCGACTTCATCCGGAGCGGCTTTCTGGCGGTGGCTTCGTTAAGTACTTCGGCCGCGGTGACCTGGCCCTTGCTGGCGTTCTCGACTTCCATCGCCCAGCGCGCCGGCACGTAACCGGATTTCACCCAGTTATTGACGACGGCACGGTCGAGGCGGAATTGGCGCGCCACTTCGGCTTGGGAGCCGAATAGCGCAACGAGGCGGTCAGCGCAGTTCATGGTTATTCTCTGCCTGAGAATTTACCATGACAAAATTATTTTGACAATCTACTGTTGTCGTTCAATCGATATAAACCGGAGTCAGCGCCTACTCCAGATTAGAAAAAGTGGTGAATTCACCTTGCGGATCAAAGGCTTTATCACCATCCTCGGAGGCCACACCGTGCGCTTTGACCGCCCCGAAATCGAACAACCCGCGGTCGAGCAAGTGCGAGGGCCGCACATCCTGCAGGCTGCGAAAGATGGATTCGACGCGGCCCGGATAGCGCCTTTCCCAGTCCCGCATCAAATCCTTCATCTGCTTTCTTTGCAGCGTCGGCTGCGAGCCGCACAGGTCACACGGAATGATCGGAAATTGCTTGGCCGTGGCGTAGGCCGCGAGGTCGCGTTCCTGCACATAAGCGAGCGGACGGATCACCACGTGCGCGCCGTCGTCGGACACGAGCTTGGGCGGCATCGCCTTCAACTTGCCGCCAAAAAACAAATTGAGAAAAAACGTCTCGAGTATGTCGTCGCGATGGTGGCCGAGCGCGATTTTGGTGGCGCCGATTTCTTTCGCCACCCGGTACAACACGCCGCGGCGCAGCCGCGAACACAGCGAGCACATGGTCTTGCCTTCGGGAATCACACGCTTCACGATCGAGTAAGTGTCCTGCACCTCAATGCGATAAGGCACGCCGA
>JAYVME010000281.1:0-9675 GCA_043759115.1 Betaproteobacteria bacterium
CAACAACCGCACTATTTGCCGCCATCGAAGACGCGCAGCACGGACGCAGGCAGGGGCTTGTTGAAGTCGTCCGGAATTTTGAATTTCCCGTCGAGCAGCCCCAACCGGCGCGGCGCGCGGGACTTCGTCAGCGCCACGAGCTTGGCAACGGGCTTGCCCGCGCGGGCGATCACTACGTCCTCGCCTGCTTCCGCGCGCTCGACCAGCTTCGATAACTCGGTCTTCGCCTGGTGGATATTAACTTGTTTCATCGGGAGATCCTGTCAGCGTTTGTTAGGTTAGCTAAATTTAGCTAATGTCGCGCCAAAGTCAAGAGTCCCGGCGCCGATGCCACGCTCGCGCACCAGGAAGCAGGTTCTACTTTTTCTTCCCCTGCGCGAACAACTGGTCGAGCTTCTGCTCGTAGGCGTGATAATCGAGGTAGTCGTAGAGATCGTTACGCGTCTGCATGGTGTCGACGACGTTCTTCTGCGTGCCGTCTTTGCGGATGGCCTGGAACACCTTCAACGCAGCCGCGTTCATCGCGCGGAACGCGGACAGCGGATACAGTGCCATCGCCACGTTGGCGCTCCTCAGCTCTTCGGTGGTGAAGAGCGGGGTGGCGCCGAATTCGGTGATGTTGGCGAGTATCGGCACTTTCACCGCATCGGCGAATTTCCTGTACATCGACAATTCGGTAATCGCTTCCGGAAAAATCATGTCAGCACCCGCCTCGACGCAGGCGCAGGCGCGGTCGATCGCCGCCTGCAGTCCCTCGACCGCCAGCGCGTCGGTGCGCGCGATCACCACGAACTCGCGATCGGTCTTGGCATCGGCGGAGGCCTTGATGCGATCGACCATTTCCTGTTGCGTCACCAGCTCCTTGTTGGGACGGTGGCCGCAGCGCTTGGCGCCGACCTGATCTTCGATGTGCATCGCGGCGGCGCCAAACTTGATCAGCGATTTGACGGTGCGCGCGACGTTGAAGGCACTCGACCCGAAGCCGGTGTCGACGTCGACCAGCAATGGCAGCGTGCAGACGTCGGTGATGCGGCGTATGTCGGTCAGCACGTCATCGAGATTGCTGATGCCGAGATCGGGCAGGCCGAGCGAGCCGGCGGCCACACCGCCGCCCGACAGGTAGATCGCCTTGAAGCCGACGCGCTCCGCCATGCGCGCGTGATAGGCGTTGATGGTGCCGGCGATCTGCAGCGGTTTTTCGGCGGCAACGGCGGCGCGAAAACGCGCGCCGGCGGAAGCGAGGCGCGGCGCGGCGGATGAAAGATCGGTCATGATGGTGCTCCTGGGTCGATGGAGGGGCTGCCTGCGCCGCGTGCGGTCACGTAGTAACAAGCGCCATTTTAACGCACGCAGCGATAACGCGGGAACCGCGGATTGCACGCGCACATGATTGCTGTTATGTTTTCGCCCTCCCCGTTCGCATTACCGATTACAACAAACGCTGCGAACGACAGCGGGACCCGACCGAATGACCAACGCGATGCGCAAGAAATCTTACGAACCCGCTGCGAAAGGCGTGCTCAATGGCGTGCGCGTGCTCGACATGTCGCGCCTCGTCGCCGGCAACACGTTGACCCAGGTGCTCGGCGATTTCGGCGCTGAAGTCGTCAAGATCGAACCGCCCACCGGCGATACCTTGCGCGCGTGGCAAACCAATGGCGTAGCGACGAACTGGAAAATTTACGCGCGCAATAAAAAAAGCCTGGCCTTGGAATTGCGCAAGCCCGAAGCGCGCGAAATTCTGCTGAACATGCTGCCGTCGGCCGCGGTATTCGTCGAGAGCTTCCGCCCCGGCACGCTCGAAGAAATGGGACTGGCGCCCGACGTGCTGCTCGCCAGAAACCCCAAGCTCGTCATCGTGCGCATTTCGGGCTGGGGCCAGACCGGGCCGTACAAGCGGCGCCCAGGTTTCGGCACGCTGGTCGAAGGCATGTCCGGCTTTGCCGCCATCAACGGCTTTGCCGATCGCGAGCCGGTGTTGCCGCCTATGTACATGGCGGACGCCTACGCCGGGCTCTATGGATCAACGGCCGTGATGATTGCGCTGCGCGAAGTCGAGCACAACGGCGGCAAGGGTCAGGTGATCGATCTGCCGCTGCTCGATCCGGTATTTGCTGTGCTCGGACCGCAGGCCGCCAATTACCGCCTCACCGGCAAATTGAAGCCGCGCACCGGCAGCCGCTCAACCAATTCCTGCCCGCGCAACGTCTACCTATGCAAAGACGGCAAGTATGTGGGGCTGTCGGCGTCGATCCAGAAAATGGCGGAGCGGCTGTTCCGCTCCATCGGCCGGCCCGACCTCATCGACAATCCGCGCTACAAGATCAACGCCGAACGCGTGAAGCACGCCGAGGAACTCGACGCCATCATCGGCGCGTTCGTCGCGCAGCGCACGCAGGCCGAGAACGTCGCATTCTTCGAGAAGGCCGAGGTCACCATCGGACCGATCTACGACATCGCGCAAATCATCGACGACCCGCACGTGATCGAACGTGATCTGCTCGCCGATTATCCCGATCCCGACATGGGCGAGTTCCCGATGCATCACGTCGTGCCGCGGATGTCAGGCACCCCAGGCGCGATACGCACATTGGCGCCGCAGATCGGCGAACACAACCGCGCGCTGCTCGCCGAGCTCGGCATCGACGACGCGGCTTATGCGAAGCTGCTGACCTCGGGGATCGTATGCGAAGGCAAATTAAAAACCACCAAGGAAGACGAATGACGACAACCCGCGAACTACCCGTATGGCGCTCCCTCATGTACGTGCCGGTCAACGTCGACAAGTACGTCGACAAGGCGCACACGCGCGGCGCCGATGTCATCCAGCTCGACGTCGAAGACAGCGTGCCGCCAGCGGAAAAAGACAAGGCGCGCACGCTGGTCGAAGCGGCGGCCAAAAAAGTACGCCGCGCCGGCGCCGCCGTCGTCGTGCGCATCAACCGTCCGCTGTCGCTCGCGGTGCGCGACCTCGAACACTCGATTTGTCCCGACGTTGACGCCATCGCCTGCACCAAGGTCGACAGCGCTTCGCATGTCAGGCTGCTCGACGAACTCGTGACCGAACTTGAAGAGAAACGCGGCATGGCGGTTGGCCACACCCAATTCATCACCATGATAGAAACCGCCGATGCATTTTTTCGCATCCACGAGATCGTGCGCGCCAGCGAGCGCATCGTAGCCTGCTGCATTGGCGGCGAGGACTTTGCGCTCGACAACAACATGCAGCCAACCGGCGAAGCGCTGTTCTATCCGAAGCAGCACATGATCTTTGCCGCCAATTCCGCCGGCATCATGCCGATCGGCTTCGTCGACAGCGTCGCCGGTTTCGGCGACTGGGACAAATTCCGCAAGATGGTGCGCCGCTCGCGCGACTTCGGTTTCATGGGCGCCGGCTGCATCCACCCGGGCCAGGTCACCATCGTCAACGAGGAATACACACCGACCGCCGATGAAGTCGAGTTCGCGCGCAAGGTCGTCAAGCTCGACAAGGAAGCCGCCGCAACCGGCCGCGGTTCGTGGTCGCTCGACGGCAGGATGATCGACATTCCGGTCGTCGTGCGCGCGCAAAAGCTCATCAAGCGTTTTGAGGCGATCAAGGCGCGCGAAGCGAAAACGCTAGCCGCGATAAAAGGTTAACCCATTGACCGCACCTCGTAAGTCACGCCGGCGGCCGCTCTATTTCTGGTCCCAGAAAGTGCGTATGCGAGCGCCGATCAGGGCGGAAGGCGGCTGCAGCACCGACGTGCCCGAAATCAGAACCTGCTGCAGCTTGCCGCCTATGTTCACAATGGCCGCCACCGGCGATGGCGGGTAGCCGCCGCCCGCGTGCACGACAAAGCGGCTGGTCGCGGCGAGGCCATTGAAGGGAATGATCGCCCCACCGGTCTGAAAATTGACCGTATACTCGCGCGCAATGCCAAGGTTTCCGGTGCACACACCCGGCGTGGGCGGGGTGGGCTGATTGGTGTTGAAAAATGTCGCGCCACCCAGGGTCACCGAACTGCTGACGACTTTTTCTCCCGTCAACAGCGTGATATACCATCCCTTGGCGGCGGTCAGTGCCGCGGTGGCAGCGGTGATCTGCGCCGCCGAACCGGTCTGAAGGAGATTGGTCGTCGTATCGTACAAATCCGACTCGGTGATTGTTCCGCCCGAGTATGTAAAGCCCGTATTGCGGTCCTTGATCATGTAATACCGGTTGGTTACCGCGTTGATCAGGGGATTGGTCGTGGTCCCGGCGCCGTTGAACGGATGCTCGCGATCGCCTGAACCGATCAATACGCTGTCATACGGGCCGTTAGCGTCGCTGCTATACACCACGTCCGGCGGATACAGGAACTTGCGCCGGCTGTCCACCGTCCCATACGCGGCAAATCCGAGCGTAGCGAGCTTGTTCACTGTCCAGTTCGCCGGCGACGGATCGTTGATGTCAGCGCGCCATACATTGCCCCCGGTATCCCCGACGTACAAGCGATCCGCATAGCCGTCGCTGTTGCGATCGAGGATAGACACGTCGGAAGGAATGGCAAACGTCATGGCCGACACCGCCTGGAATACTTCGCCGGGCGACCGCGTCGCGGGTGCAACGGGGCCGGCTTGCCACAGCACGTTGCCGGTTAATCCATCGACTACGAAAATTCCACGGCCGATGGAATTCGTCGTGCCGGTCGGGATCGGATCCAGATCCTCCACCGCGGCATCGTAGCCGGCGCCAAAAATCAACACCGGATTGGCCGATGCGCGGATTTTTCGAACCTTGGGCTCGGACCAGGTCTGGCCGAGTTCGGCATAGCCGGGACTCGTGTAGTCGCGCTTCCACATGAATTTAGGCTGATCCGGGTCCGTTACATCGAGCGCGTAGATGACCCGGCCGCCGCGGCGCATTGAAATATAGAGGTAGACCTTGTCGCCGTCGGCGGCCACCAGCTTGCCGTCGTTATTGACGTCGAGCTGGTACACCCCCACGGAGCCATCCGCGAAGTACGGCTTGGGACTGGTTGAGCCTATGGCCGGCGTGTTGTCGCGCAGGCGTTTAAGTCCCGGGAAAAACTCGGTCGGCACGAACGCCCATTTTTCATAACCGTCGCCCGCATTCTGGCCGCCTTTCACGGCGCGAAACAGGCCATCGTTGGCGCCGTAGAAAATAACGACGTCGTTATCATCACCATAACGGTTGTAGTTCACGACCGCCGGGCGCGAATGCAGCACGTCGCCATGCACCGAAGCGCGGATATCGCTGAAGCTGCCATCAAGATTTTCGTCGACGGCGTTATCCTTGCCGCGCACCCAGTTGATGATGTCGGTCACTTCCGTGGCGCCGCTCGCGCCGAACGTGCTGATGTTCGCGGCCGTCGACGGAACAATGTTGGTGGTATTGAATGGATATGTCGCAAGCGACGCATTGGTGGTCGCCGGGCAGGCGCCGTTGCAGGTGTAGATCTTGCGGGTCTGCGCCACCGTTGAATCGGGGTTCGGATAAAGCGTGCGGATGCGCTGGGCGGCCCCGCCTTTCTCCACGATGGGTCCGTCCGGCGAGTCCGACGCGGATTTCGGGTTTCCGGAAGGCGCGAACGACCAGAAGGCCGACGACGATGTCCAGTAGCTGACAGCATCATCAACAATAAAACCGGTGGCCGCACTTTCCGCGGCGAGACCGTTCCGATCGGCGAGGAATACCTTGCCGGTGCTGGCGTTTAAGGCCAGTTGGTATTCCTTGAGGTTGCCGAACCAGCGCGGGGAGCTATCGGGGTCGGGCCGGAAACCGCCGAGATAAACCTGATTGAGGTTGGCGCCGCGCACGTTGACCGAAACCGGCAGCGTCACCGATGCAAACACGCTGTTGATGCTTTGCACTTCGTTGAATATCGTCTGCAGCGCGTCCTTCAGCGCGGTGGTGCTGGTCGCGGCGAAATAGCGTCCGTGCCCCTGATTGGCGATGCTTTCCAGCAGCACGATATTGGACGTATCGCTGCCGGTCATATGCGCCGGATCGTAGACATTGACCGTGTACGTGATGATGTTCTGCATGCCGGGCAGGTTGCTCACGTCGGTCTGATAAAGAAAACGCGCATACTCGTCTGCGATGTTCCCCTGGGCGGTGGCATTGGGCAGCGGAATGGTGGAAATCGCGCTCGCGCCGCCCACATTGCCGAGCAAAGTGCTGGCGCCCGGGTTGCCGTTGTCCGCGCCCGCCGGGGGCATGCCGTTGCTGAGGAATATGACGTAGTTTTTCTGACACGCATCGGACACCGGGCTCACATACGCCCTGCTCGCCGCGGAACTGAACGCATTGCCCGCAATGCTGCCAGCAGTATTTGCGACGCCATTGCCAGAGTAATCCCGCTTGGGCTGACCAAATCCGCCGAACGCCGTGGGGCCGAAATTCTGGGCGTTCTGCGGCGCCTGAACGGTACCGCCGCCGCCGAAATACTTGAAAGCCTCGAACAGCGCAAAGCCATAGGGCGCATTGCTGCCCTTGTCATTATTAATATTCAGGCCTGAAATCATGCTCTGGAGCGTGCTTTTGTTGCCCGCCGTCATGTTGCGCACGGCGTATCGGATATACGCGGTAACCGGACTGCCGGTACCCGGCCCCGTTTCCCCGAATGCCATCAAGCCGACGTTGATGTTGGTATTCAGGGTTCCGATCAGACTGCTTAATGTCGCCATCTCGGAGCTGAATTTCGTCCCGCCGCCAAACGAGGCGCTCCAGTTCGCCGAGTTATCCAGGATGATGAGAATGTTAGGCGCAGTGCCGATAACAGCGGGGCTGCCGCTATAAATATCGATGTCCTCGGCAAACGCCGGAACGGGAAAAGCCACAAGTATGCAGACTATTTTGATTAACAGGTGGCGCAAATTGAATTTCATGCCGATCTCCTTCTCGTGTTTATCAAGGACAAAAATTGGTGGGCAACCGGATGCGCACGCCTTGGTCGATGGTCGCCGTCGCGCCGGTGAGCAGATCGGTTGCGGTTGCAGTTACCGACCAGTTGGTGTCATACAGCGTGATATTGTTGACCGCTGTATAGCCGGCGGCAGTCGTGGTGCCGAGGCACGCGGGAGCGCTAACGGCAACCGCGATGCCGTTAACCGTGATGCTCTGAGCAGCCGGGCTGTTAAAGTTGTTCACGTTACTCAGCACCTGCTCGATGGCCTGCTGCACACTCTGGGTGATCGCCATTTTTCTCTGGAAATTACCCACGATGCGCAGATCCGCGGAGCTCATGTTGGCGGAGGACACGACGAACAACGTGATGATCATGAGAATAACGAGGCTCACGAGCAGTACCGCGCCGCGCTGGCGCTTAGGGCCCATCATTGGGGTATCTCCCGCCGTCCGCTGACATCGTTCAGGCGCGCGGCGCCGGCGAACAAATGCTTTTTGAATGCGTCATTGAATGGCCCCACTGTTCCCGCCAGACCAAGGTTATAGGTCTTGGTATCGACATACTTCGCGGTAAGCTGTGTCGAAACGGCGATAAAGTTGATGCGAACGCTGACCACGTTGGTCCAGTCGGCCAGCGCAGGCGCGGTCGCATACGCGTCGGGTGCGCCGTCTCCGAACTGGTTCGTGGCGGTATTTTGTACTGCGGGCGAGTTATCAATCCCATAGTCGATTTGCAGATTGCGTATGCCTTCGACGAGCGGCGCAATACGCCATCCGGTAATTCCGCCAACGGCCGTGAGTTCCAGGCGCTTGAGCGTTGGAATCGGCGTGCCACCGTCGTCTGCGGCTCCGCTACAGTTATCGCTGCCGTCGGCCGGTACGCTGCATGGGGCGATAAAATAAATCTGCACGGCCAGTTTTCTGATGTCTGCCGCGGTAACGCCATCCTTCTTGAAAATGGTGGCCACCGAGCCATCGGCCTTTTTGGTAGTACCCACGGCGGCGGCGCCGGCGCCGATCTGCACTTCAGCGACGTCGCCTGTTCCTTGCAGATAAACTTCGCCGATTTGCGGAACATCGGTTGGCGCGAGCGTGGCGAACTCGGCATAACGGACCACCAGGATATCCGTGCCAGGCACGAAATTGGCAGCGCTCAGGCAACTGAGCGGTGATGTGAGCGGAGCGTCATAGCCCTGAACCGGGAGGGCGAGCGCACTGTATACCGCAGCCGGTGCCACGAGGCACGGATCGGGCAGCGCGGCGCCGGCCGCGGGCAGCCTGTAAAACGTCCCAAAGTAACCGGCATGATTGACGTCCTGGGTGAGTATCGACATCGCCATGCTGCCGTTGCCCGTATGCTCCACGGTTTTCTTGAGCTCCGCATAAGCGCTGCTCGAAGCGCTGAAAAATGAAAGGAGCCCGCCGAGAACGACGACTCCGAGGGTCAGCGCGATCATCAGTTCAAGCAGCGTGAAGCCGCCGCTGCGTGCGGCGTCCGTGTAGTTACGAGCCAGCGTTTTCATAGCAGGGTCGCCGGCCTGAACGTGGTCCAGACTACGCGGCGACGCGTCTCGGTTCCGTAGGCGTTGTTGCCACAGGCAACCGTGGGTACCGCCGTCTCCGTCACGCCCTGCCATGCAACGGCAACGGTATAAGTCGAAGTCGCTGCATCGAGGCTGATGCAGCCGCGCGCCCCCAAAGCCGCTCCAGCGGCATTGCCTGCCACTGTTTCTCGCGCGCCTTTAAGGACCTGGTCCCATTCGTTGAGATCATCGACGGCCAATTGCTGGGTATTGGCATCGCCAAATCCGGCACAGCTGATCGCTCCAGCATGGCCGGCATCCGCGTAGCCCAGATACGGAATGCCGGCAGGCGTAGTTATCGCGTAGCAAGGAGCGGTCTGGCGATTGGCGTTGATGCGATTGACGATGCCCTCAAGAAGGACGAGTGCCTGGGCGCGGTTGTAGGCCTCCAATCCGGCCTGTTGTGTGCGCGCCTGGAATGCACCCAGCCCCAGCAAGCCTACGGCAATGATTACGAGCGTCACCAGGATCTCAATGAGCGTGAAGCCCGCGGTGGCATGCGTTGGGTGCAACATGTCAGCCGTTAAAACAGTTGCCGTCATGATTGTTATCTACACGTATGCTTGGGCGGCCGGTAGGGCTGATTACCAGGCAGCGCTTGGGGATGCCGCTGCTTTGAATGGAGGTTAATTCCAACAGATAGCGCGTCGGTGAAGTCAAGCGCCCAAAACCGTCAAAAGCCAGGGCTGTCCCGGTGGACGTACTGATGGCGAGCGCGGGGTTCGCAAGCTGGCTCCTCAGGATCGAACCGCCGACCGTCAGATCATAGCCATAGGCAAATCCGCCGGTGCGTGGCGTAATGGTAACCACGGTATTGCGTTTGATGGCTTCGCTGCGCGCGTAGGTTAGAGCGGCATAGAGATCAAACGTCGCGGTCTTGACCCGCTGCGTCGCGATCACGGACATCAGCGGCGGAACAGCGATCGCTGACAGCACCCCGACAATGCCAACCGCGACCATCAATTCCGTGGCAGTGAAGCCTTGCTCGTCGCGCCGGATCTTCCGTCTTGGAATGGGGGACAGTACGGGCGCCGGAAGCGCGCGTCTTCGCGACCAATGATCGTGAGTCGCTGCAATGAATGTCTTTGCAACAGCGCTGAACGCGCCAATCCAACCTTGCAATTCCGCTGTCATAGAGCCCTCCGCTCGTTAGACCGGTAACTTTGCGCCCCCGCCTTTCGGACGGGTTCGCCCTTTTAG
>JAYVME010000282.1:0-9662 GCA_043759115.1 Betaproteobacteria bacterium
TTGCAGGCCGGCGAGCAGTTTAAGCACCTGCTGTTGCACCGAGGCATCGAGTGCGCTTGTCGGTTCGTCGAGCAGCAGCAGCGCGGGTTTTAACACGACCGCGCGCGCAATGGCGATGCGCTGGCGCTGCCCGCCGGAGAACTCGTGCGGATAGCGGCCCATCATATTTTCTTCCAGGCCGACTTCCTCGAGCGCGGCAACAATTCGCTGGCGGCGTTCGGCGTAGTCGAGTTCTGGAAAATGCAAAGCCAGTCCCTCGCCGACGATTTGATCGACCGTGCGGCGCGGCGAGAGGGAAGAGAAGGGGTCCTGAAAAACGACTTGCATGCGCTTCCTGAAGGGGCGCAAGTCGCTTTGCGCCAGGCCGTCAAGGCGCTGGCCATCGAACCGGATGGCGCCGGTACTTCGCTGCAAGCGCAGCAGCGACAGACCAAGGGTGGTTTTGCCGGACCCGGATTCACCCACAATACCGACGGTTTCACCGCGTTTGAGTTGCAGATCGGCGTCGCGTACCGCATGGAAGTCATCGTGACGAAACCAGCCGCGCTTGATTGCGAAGGTGCAACCCACTTTTTCCGCCGTCAGCAACGGCGCGGCGTCGCCGCGCAGCGGTTCCACCATGCGTTGCGGCCGGCTTGCGAGTAGATGGCGGGTATAGTCGTGGCGCGGCGCCGAGAAGATGGTCGCGGTCGCGGCTGTTTCCACCAGTTTGCCCGCCTGCATGACGCCGACTCTGGCGGCGAAGCGACGCACCAGATTCAGATCATGCGTGATGAGCAGCACCGCCATGTCGAATTCGCGGTGCAGTTCGTCCAGCAACGCCAGGATCTGCGCCTGCACGGTGACATCAAGGGCGGTGGTCGGCTCATCAGCAATCAGCAGTTTGGGGCGGCAGGCGAGTGCCATTGCAATCATCGCGCGCTGGCGCTGGCCGCCCGACAACTGGTGCGGGTAGCTGTGCACCCGGCGTTCCGGATCTGCAACACCCGTGCGGCGGAGCAATTCCACTGCGCGCGCCGCCGCCTCACGGTGAGCGACTCTTTCGTGCAGCTCGATCGTCTCCGCGATCTGATTGCCGACGGTGTAGAGCGGATTGAGCGCCGTCATGGGTTCCTGAAAAATCATCGCCACTTCGCTGCCGCGCACGGTGCGGATGGCGGCTTCGTCGAGCGCCAGCATATTTTCGCCATCGTCCGCGGCGCGCTCCTGCGCGTGCCAGCGGATTTCTCCCGCGTAGCCGGCGTTCTGGTTGAGCTGCAGGATCGACAACGCCGTAACGCTTTTGCCCGAGCCGGATTCGCCGACCAGCGCGAATTTCTCGCCGGCCGCGATATCGAATGAAATGCCGTCAACCACGCGAGACGGGCCGAAGTTGACGCACAGATTGCGAATCGACAGTAATGGACCGGTGGTCATCGCTCAGCCTTTACGCGTGTCCAGCGCGGCGCGCAGGCCTTCGCCGATAAAGATCAGCAGCATCAGAGTGCCGACCAGCACTGAAAAGGTGGTAAGCGATATCCACCACGCGTCGAGATTGTTCTTGCCCTGCGCCAGGAGTTCGCCCAGGCTCGGTGTGCTTGGCGGCACGCCGAGACCAAGGAAGTCGAGACTCGTCAAAGCGAGGATAGCGCCGCTCATGCGAAACGGCAGGAACGCGATTACCGGCGTCAAGCTGTTGGGCAACAGGTGCCGCCACATGATTTGCGCGCCGGTCAGTCCGAGCGCGCGCGACGCCAGCACATATTCGAGATTGCGGTTGCGCAGAAACTCGGCCCGCACGTAATCGGACAAGCCCATCCAGCCGAAGAGCGACAGCAGTATGAGCAGCAGCAGCATGCTGGGCTCGAACAGCGAGGCGAAAATCAGCAAGAGATAGAGTTCCGGCATCGAGCCCCAGATTTCGATGAAGCGCTGGAATCCCAGATCGATGCGGCCGCCGAAATAGCCCTGGATCGCGCCGGTGAGTATGCCGACGAGCATGCCGATCGCGGTCAGTGCGAGTCCGAACAGTACCGACAGTCGAAACCCGTAGATCAGCCGCGCCAGCACGTCGCGTCCGCGATCGTCGGTGCCGAGCCAGTTTTCCCGCGACGGCGCAGCCGGGTTGGGGCTCGGCGCAAAATAGTTGAGCGTGTCGAACCGGTAGCGGTTGGGGGGATAGATCACCCAGTTGGCGCCGGTCGAGAGCCTCGTCGCGATGAACGGGTCGAGGTAGTCGGTCGGCGTGACGAAGTCGCCGCCAAACGTGTTTTCCGGATAAGTTTTGGCGAGCGGAAAGTAGAGCTGGCCCTCGTAGTACGCGACAAGCGGCTTGTCGTTGGACAGGAATTCCGCGCCCAGGCTCAGCACGAAGAGGGTGGCGAGCAGCCACAGGCTGTAATAGCCGCGGCGATCAGACCTGAACCGCAGCCACGCGCGGCGGCCCGGCGACAGCGAGCGAACGGTGGCCAGCGCCTGCGCCGCGGTGGGCTGCGCCGCGCCGCTCATTTGCCGGCCTCGTTGAATTGCACGCGCGGGTCGACCAGCACGTAACACAGATCGGTGACGAGCTTGGTCACGAGGCCGATCAGCGTAAACAGATACAGCGTGCCCATCACCACGGGGTAGTCGCGCTTGATGACCGATTCGTACGACAAGAGGCCGAGGCCGTCGAGCGAGAACAGCGTCTCGATCAGCAGACTGCCGGTGAAGAATGCGCCGATGAACGCCGATGGAAACCCAGTGACGAGCGGGATCATGGCGTTGCGAAAAATGTGCTTGTAGAGCACCGCGCGCTCGGATAACCCCTTGGCGCGCGCGGTCAGCACGTACTGTTTGCGGATCTCTTCGAGAAAAGTGTTCTTCGTCAGCATGGTGGTGACCGCGAAGCTGCCGATTACGGACGCGGCGATCGGCAGCGTAATGTGCCACAGATAGTCGAGTGCCTTGCCGCCGAGGCTCAACTGGTCCCAGTTGTCGGAGGTCAGGCCGCGCAGCGGAAAGAGCTGCAGGAAGCTGCCGCCGCCAAACAGCACCAGCAATGCCACGCCGAGCACGAATCCGGGAATCGCATAGCCGACGAGTATCGCGGTGCTCGTCACCAGATCGAAGGTCGAGCCATGGCGCACCGCCTTGGAGATGCCGAGCGGAATCGAGATCAAATAGGTGAGAAAGAACGTCCACAAGCCGATGCTGATCGACACCGGCAGCTTGGATTTGATGAGCGTCCACACGTCCTGATGCTGGAAGTAGCTCGTGCCCAGATCGAAGCGCGCGAAGCGGCCGAGCATGTCGAGAAAGCGTTCGTGCGCCGGCTTGTCGAACCCGTAGAGCGCCTTGATCTCCTCGAGCTTTTCCGGGTCGACGCCGCGACTGCCGCGGTAGACATTGCTGGTCGATGCGGCAACTTCTTCGCCGCCCTGCTGCCCCTTGAGCAGTTGCACCATTTGATCGACCGGGCCGCCCGGCACGAACTGGATGACGGCGAAGGTCAGGAGCAGTATTCCGAACAGCGTCGGGATCATCAGCAGCAGGCGCTTTACGATGTAGAGCCACATGTTCTTCTACCTTGCCTCGCGTTTGATCCACCACGCCTTGAGCATCCAGTCGTCCGGCTGATAATACAGCGGTTGTTCGAGCGGGATGCCGAAGCGGTCTTTGTAGGCAACACGGTGCACGGTGTTATGCCAGTGCGGGATCACGTAGTAGCCGGCAATGAGGGCGCGGTCGAGCGCGCGGCAGGCGGTCACCAGTTCGTCGCGGCTCTCGGCGGTGAGTGCGGCTTGGACCAGGCGGTCGATGCCGGGATTTTTAAGCCCGATCAGATTGTGCGAGCCTTTCTCGTCGGCGTTCTCGCTGGCGTAACGCAAAAACAATTCATTGCCGGGGCTCTGGCTGGATAAAAACCAGTGCACCATGATGTCAAAGTCGAAATCGTCGATGCGCTTGGAATAAAGCGCCGCATCCAACACCCGGTATTTGACTTCGATGCCGAGTTTCTCCAGGCTGCGCGCAAACGGCGCCACCACGCGCTCCCAACTGCGGCGGTCAATCAGCATCTCGAATTCAAACGGCGCGCCTTTGGCATCGCGCAGCGCGCCGTCGCGGTAGTTCCAGCCCGCTTCAGCCAGCAGGTCGCGCGCCTGGCGCAGGTTTTCGCGTAACGAGCGCGGCGGCTTGGTCGTGGGCGGCGGTTCGAGCGGGGCAAACACCGCGGGTTCCAGATACTTGCGCAGCGGTTCGAGCAGTTTCAATTCGGCGGCGGACGGGGCGCCGAGCGCCGCCATGTCGCTGTTGGTGAAAAAACTGGAAGTGCGCTTGTACTGGTTGTAGAAAAGCTGGCGATTCATCCACTCGAAATCCATCGCGAGGCTCAGGGCCTTGCGCACGCGCACATCCTGAAACAGCGGCCGGCGCAGATTGAACACATAGCCCTGCATGCCTTGCGGATTGCGGTGCGTCAATTCGCGCTTGATAATTTCGCCGCGCGTGAACTTCGGTCCCGTATAGCCGCGCGCCCAGTTCTTGGCGACGTTTTCATGGTTGAAATCGAATTCACCCGCCTTAAATGCTTCCAGCCGCACGAGTTCGTCCTTGTAGTAGCGGAACGACACGCGGTCAAAATTGAACATCCCGTGCCGGGTCGGCAGCGCCGCGCCCCAGTAGTTGGGGTCGCGGCGATAGACGATGTTCTTGCCGAGATCCATGCGATCGATCACGTACGGGCCGCTGGCAATCGGCGGCTCGAGGGTGATTTTGTCAAAGGGTTTGCCGGCGCCCCATTTGCGCGAAAAAACCGGCAATTGTCCGACAATCATGTGCAGGTCGCGATTGCGGCGCTTGAATTCAAAACGCACCGTGCGCGGATCCACCGCCACGATCGCCGTCACGTCCGCCAGCATGGCGCGGTAGATCGGGCTCGACGCCTTGCTGATCAGCATATCGTAAGAATGCTTCACGTCGGCGGCGGTGACCGGGTCGCCGTTGGAGAAACGCGCCCTGGCGTTAAGACGGAACGTGATCGACAGGCGGTCGGGCGCCAACTGCATGTCATCGGCCAGCAAGCCGTAAATGCTCAGCGGCTCGTCATCGCTTTGCACAACGAGCGTTTCAAACACCAGATCGGTCAGGCCGGCGGGTGCGGTGCCTTTCAACGTGAAGGGATTCAACTTGTCGAACGAGCCCATGCTCGACAGAACGATCTCGCCGCCTTTGGGCGCGTCGGGATTTACATAGTCGAAGTGTGTAAACCCCGGCGGATACTTCGGGGCGGCGCCCAGCGCCAGCCCGTACGCCGCGATGGCGGGGCCGCGGCACGCGAGCACGGTGGCGCACACCATAAGCGCATACAGGGAACCGCGGATCAATGGAGGGAGCAGCATCGCCGCGAGTTTAGCGAAAGCGCCGCCTGCCGTCACTCCGGCGTGCGCGGGTGGCCGCGATCAGCGCGCTTTTTGCGCCAGTACCGTTTTCTTCCCGCCGTGCTCGGCAGTTTTCCGGGCGGGTACGGCGGCGGTTTTTTTGCCCGCGCTGGAGCGCTGGGCGGATTTGACCTTGTATGCGGCATGGCGCGCGGACTTTTTCGGCGTCTTGGCAACCGTCACTTTCGGTGCCGGCATGTCGGGGAGATACGGCGTGGCGCTGGCGCCGGACGGCACCAGCAGGGTTGCGCCGGGGCCGACGCCACGCTTCACGCCTATGCCGTTGACGTGCTTCAACTGCGCAACGTCGATACCGTAACGCGCCGCGACGCGATCGACCGTTTCGCCGGCTTTCAGCTTGTACGCCTGCCACGACACCAGCGGCTCGTCGTGAGCGTCGAGATTGGAGAGAAAAGTGCCCGCTTTATCGGCGGGAAACAGCAGCGTGCGCACGCCATCCGCCTTGATCACCGGGCGGCTATTGCCGGGATTGAGCGACAAGAATTCTTCGACCGGCATATCGGCAAGCCGGGCCGCAAGTTTTACATCGATGTTCCTGGTGGTGGTGACCGCAACGAAGTACGGCTGGTTCGGCACTTCGGCGAGATCGATGCCGTATTGCGCGGGATTGGCGATGATGTTTTTCACCGCCTGCAGTTTGGGTATGTAATAGCGCGTCTCGGCCGGCATGCTGAGACTGACGTAGTCGGTGGCGAGGCCTTTGGCCGTGTTCTTCGTGATCGCGCGCCCGACCGCACCCTCGCCCCAGTTATAGGAGGCGAGCGCTAGGTCCCAACTACCGAACATTTCGTACAGTTTCTCCAGATAATCGAGCGCCGCATTGGTTGCAGCTATCACGTCGCGCCGGCCGTCGTACCAGAAATTCTGCTGCAGGCCGTAGTGCTTACCCGTCGACGGGATGAATTGCCAGATACCCGAAGCGTGGGCGCGCGAATACGCGACCGGGTTGTAGGCGCTTTCGATGATGGGCAGGAGCGCGATCTCGCTCGGCATGCCGCGTTTCTCGACCTCATTGACGATGTAATAGAGGTAGCGGCTGCTGCGCGCGACCGTGCGCGCGATGTATTCGGGGCGCTTGGCGAACCATTCTTCCTGCTCGCGCACGAGCGGGCTCGCGATATCGGGCAGGCCGAAGCCGTTGCGGATGCGCTGCCACAGGCTGGTCGGCGTGGTTGTGAGATCCATAACCGTCGGCACTGGCGAGGCCTGGGTTGCGCTTGCCGCGGGCCGTTCAGCGGGCGGCGGGTCGGCGGCGCGCGGACTTTGCTCACCGCTGAATTGCAGCGGCGCGACCGGTGAATCCGGAGTGGGATCGATAGCTGCTTTCCGCAATGCGACCTGCTCGTCGTGAGCGGCATCGGCGGCTAGCAACAACGGGGAATGAACGAGAACGAGGAGTCCGGCCGCGATTAGCAGGGCTCTGACTTGTGGCTGCATCAGGTGCCAGTCCGGTCTTGTTTGAACGCGCTCATGTTACCCAAGCTGCGTTCGGCCAGTCAAGGTAAATTCTTTAAAAAAATCAACGTGAAACGCGTTATTTTTAGGCTAAAAATTATTCTTCCATTCGCGGAGTGCGCCGAGCACGCTGACGGGGTCCGTGAGCGGCTTTCCGGCGTGTTTACTCGCCGCGGCGATGATTTCCGGCTGGTCGCAGCGCAAGAACGGATTGGCGCGTTTCTCCTGCGCCAGCGTCGAGGGCAGGGTCGGTTCGTCTTTGGCGCGCAGTGCGCCGGCCGCCTGTTCCCATAACGCGAGTTCCGCGTTGCCCGCTTCAGCGGCTTTGCCGAACTTGATGTTCGACAGCGTGTACTCGTGGCCGCAGTAGATGCGCGTCGTCGCGGGCAGCGCGGCAAGCTTGGCGAGCGAGGCGTGCATTTGCGCGGGCGTGCCCTCGAACAGGCGGCCGCAGCCGCACGCGAACAGCGTGTCTCCGCAGTAGAGCATGCCGCCGCCGTAGAATGCGATGTGGCTTCGGGTATGTCCCGGAATCTCGAATACCTCAAATTCGACGCCGAATTCCGGCAGGGTAAAGCGGTCGCCTTCGCGCACGCGGTGGCTGACGGTGGGAATACGCTCGTCGTAAGGGCCGTAGACGGGCACCGGGAAGTGCTCAAGCAGCTCCGCGTTGCCGCCGACGTGATCGGCATGATGATGGGTGTTCAGGATGGCGGTGAGCTGCAGTTTTTGCGCGCGCAGGTAGGCGAGCACCGGTTTGGCATCACCGGGATCCACCACCGCCGCCTGGCCGCCGCGACGCAGGGTCCATACGTAATTGTCCTGAAACGCGCGCACCGGATAAACGCTGATGTCGCTCATGAGAAATCTCTGGGTGGTTGATGCACAGCCCGTATCTTTGTTTTAAACTGCCCGCATGTCAACATTGATCGATTCGCAATCACCGGCGGCCTGGCTGGCGACGCCGCTCGGGCGGTATATGCTCGAACGCGAGTTGAAATATGTCGACGAAACAGTCGCCGACGTGTTCGGCTATAACGCGCTGCAACTGGGCCTGCCCGAACATGACTTCCTGCGCGCGAGCCGCATTCCGTTTAAATGCCGCGTGGCGCCGGCGGGGCCGGCCGGGCTGCGCGCGCGGTTTCGCGACCTGCCGGTCGCGAGCAACAGCATCGATTTGCTGCTGCTCCCGCATGTGCTTGAATTCAGCGTCAACCCGCACCAGATATTGCGCGAAGTCCAGCGCGTGCTGATGCCCGAGGGGCACGCGGTGATCGCCTGCTTCAACCCATGGAGCCTGTGGGGCCTCAGGCGCGCATTCAACCGCGCCGCCGACGTGTATCCGTGGGACGGGCACTTCATCACCTTGCCGCGGCTCAAGGACTGGCTGGCGCTGCTCGAACTCGAGATCACCGCCGGACGCATGGGGTGTTACGTGCCGCCGTTCGCGCAGGACAAGTGGCTGCAGCGTTTCCGTTTCATGGAAGCGGCCGGCGACCGCTGGTGGCCGATTGCGGGCGGAGTTTATTTTTTGCACGTCGTGAAACGCGTGCGCGGCATGCGCGTCATCATGCCGAAGTGGCGCGAGGAGGCCGCGCGCCGCCCCAATCTCTCGGTGGTGCCGAAGACCCAGGACAACGACCACTCGGCGGCCGCGCGCCAGTGTGTTGAAATGCGGGTCGAAATGCGCATTGGAACACGATGACCGGCGGTGAAGTCGACGTCTATACCGATGGCGCGTGCAAAGGCAATCCGGGTGTGGGCGGCTGGGGCGTGCTGCTGCAATACGGCGATCACGTGCGCGAGCTGTGCGGCGGTGAAGCGCATACCACCAATAACCGCATGGAACTCACCGCGGTGATACGCGCGCTCGAAACCTTGAACCGCAAGTGCCATATCCGGCTGCATACTGATTCGAAATACGTGCAGCTGGGCATCACCGAATGGATCCACGCGTGGAAGAAGCGCGGCTGGAAAACCGCCGACAAAAAGCCGGTCAAGAACGAAGATCTGTGGCGGCAGCTCGATGAGGTGGCACGCGAGCACGACATCGAATGGCTGTGGGTCAAGGGCCACGCCGGGCACGACGGCAACGAACGCGCGGATGAGCTGGCGAATCGCGGCGTTGAGTCGGTGATCGGTGATCGGTAAGCGGTAAACGGTAAACGGGAAGAAGCAAGCGGTTAGCCAACAAGGATCTGAACTATGCGTATCGCAGCAAAAATGCCCATGCTGGCATTGTGCGGAAGCCACCACTCACCACTCACCGCTCACCGCTTACGGTTTTGAGATGCGACAAATCATACTCGACACCGAAACCACCGGCCTCGATCCCAAGCTCGGACACCGCATCATCGAAATCGCGGCGGTCGAGATCGTCGACCGGCGGCTCACCGGCAATCATTTTCATCGCTACACCAATCCGGGGCGGGCGAGCGACGAGGGCGCGTTGCAGGTGCACGGGCTCACCGAAGAGTTCCTGCGCGACAAGCCGAAATTCGGCGATATCGCCAAGGAGTTTCTCGACTTCGTGAGCGGCACGGAACTCGTCATCCACAACGCGGCATTCGACTGCGGGTTTCTCGACGCGGAGTTGGCGCTCCTCGATCTGAAGGCAATCGCGGACTATTGCCCGTCCATCGTCGACACGTTGCGCATGGCGCGCGATCTCTATCCGGGCAAAAAGAACAACCTCAACGCGCTGTGCGACCGCTACCAGATTGACAACTCGACGCGCACCCTGCATGGCGCGCTGCTCGACGCCAATCTGCTGGCGGAAGTTTATCT
>JAYVME010000283.1:0-4235 GCA_043759115.1 Betaproteobacteria bacterium
AGGGCATCGCCAAGTTCAACTTTCCACAATGAAACAGAATTCTTGCCCGGTAGTTTGTGAAGTTGCGAAACCCACGGGCATTGGCCTTGATGAGTTGGATGGCGCTGTTGAAACCTTCTGCGCAGGCGTTACTGATTCTGTGCTGGCTGAAGTTGAGCAGTCCCTCCTCGTGGCGCCTGAGCATCTTGACGACCTTTTTGACTGGCTCCAACTTGCTGCGCATCGCGTTGTTCGACCAGGCATTGAAGAAGCGTTTGGCAGCACCCTTGTAGCTGTAGCTCCAGAACTGAGCGAAGTTCTCCTTGATGCACCATGCCCGGCTGGTCTTCAAGTTGAGCTGGTTCAAGGCCCGAAACGAGACAGCTTCAGCGCTGCGGCCATCGGGGTACTTTTTCAGCCATGCCCA
The DNA here is from genome assembly GCA_043759115.1 of Betaproteobacteria bacterium. Lineage (GTDB taxonomy): Bacteria > Pseudomonadota > Gammaproteobacteria > Burkholderiales > SG8-41 > PALSA-1004. The sequence goes on from JAYVME010000283.1 coordinate 407, forward strand.
TTTGCTGCCCACCAAGGGCGAGGAGCCCGCTTGGGACAAGCGGCGGTGCTCCTGCTTTCTGACCGCATCCACTGCCTCGCCGAGGTACTTGGAGACATGAAACTTGTCGTGCACGATGTCCGCCTGCGGCAGGCAGTACTTGGTTGCGCTCATGTACGCTGGCCACATGTCCATGGCCACCGCCTTGACCGAGGCGCGTTGCGCCGGCGTGAGCGTCTCGAGCAAGCCCACGGCCGCTTCGAGCTTCCTCTCGGGCACCAGGTCCAGCACCCGCGAGCGGTCTATGTCGGTCAGGATGCTCGCGTAGGTGTGCCCCTTCTCGGAACTCTTCTCATCGATGCCAAGGTAGGCAATCTCTTCCTCGCTACGGCGCAGCATGCCGCGCTCCACCGCGCTGACCATGATGGCGTTGACTGTGCTCCAGGACAGTCGTGTGAGCGTGCATACGGCTTGCGTGGTTGGGCAGGCCTCAAGCAGCTTGATGACAAAACCGGCCATCAATGCACTGACCCGGCTGTAGCGCTCGGCCCACGGCACCGTCAGCTCTTCAACCGTGCCGTCGCTGTATTTGAGTTGGGGCACCCGGGCTTTGATGAGGGTCTCAAACTGGCAGGTATCCAGATGACGCCATTGGCGCTCGCTCCAGCCATTGACGTGCGCCCTCTTGGTCGCATCGGTGGGGTCCGCCCACACCTGGCCCGTCTTCAAAACAACTTCGACCACCACACGTTGGTCTGCCAAAGAAAGGTCTACCTTCTTGACCGACCAAGGCGACTTCAGTCCAAGAAGCTGCTCATACAATGCGGTGTCTTTCATGTTCAGGCCGGAATTGTTGAAAAACCGAATTCTCCTTCACTGAGTGAAAAATCACAGTGGAATTGATGAAGAACCAAAATAGTAAACCGCGCCGATCATCCAGTGATACGCCATGAACAATGGATAATAAAAGGCGAAGCCGAACAGGATCGCGCTCACATTGCCGAAATCTTCAATCATGCGGCGCCCCGTCCATTTTCGGCCTCAATCCTTCCTGGGAAACGTCTGCATGGAAAGCGCCGGCTTGATCTGCGCCAGCGCCGGACGGTCGGCGACGAAGTCGTCCGGGTAATAGCCGATGTTCAGCGCGCCGTGCCGCTGCAGGCTGCGCAGTTGCGCCGCCAGCGTGGCCACGGGGACGGGCTTGCGGGTATTCCAGTCCACGCTCTGCAATTCGAATACGGTCTGCGCGAGTCCGCCCGGCTGTGCAGCCACCTTCTTCACCAGTTGATCCAGCCACGCATCCGGTATTGCCGCACCCTCCATCAGCGGCATGGCCATCACCGCGGCGTAGTCGTAAGCGGCGAGAAACGCTGGCAGCGACTGCGCGAATCGCGATTCGGTTTTCGGGTCCATCACCGGTAACGCGTAAAGATTGCGCGCCGTCTTGATCAAACCCTGGCGCCCGCGCACGCGCTCGGCAAGCTCGTGCGTGAATGCGGTCAGCGCCTCGCTCTTGCCGGCCGTCCACCGCTCCATGAGGACCGGATCGGACCGGATCGCATCGGTGGACAAGGGCAGCCCCCAGTCCGCCAAAGCCTGCCTTCCCGCGACGCTCACATCCTCGAAGTCGTCCAGGGTCGCGTCGTCATGGAACAGGAGGCCGTCAAATCGTGCGTAGCGCGCGAGGTCTGCGTAAATCTCGCCGATGATCGCGCGCGCCTGCGCGCTGAATGGTGAGAGCCTGCGATAGCGTCCCGACGCCGCTGCGTCCGGGTCAGCCGATATGACGACCTGATCGGCCACGGGGTTATCGGATTTCAGATCGAAAGCGAGCACCGGCATCCACGCATAAACGTTGACCAGCGCGCGGGTTTTCAGCTGCCAGGCCACGTAGGAAAACAGATCCGCGCGCACCGGCAGGTAACGGTTGGGGAAATACAGCGCTGCAGCCTGGCCGTTGCCATCGGGATCCGAGAAGGCTTGCAGATAAACTGCCGTCACGCGCAACGCCCGGATGCGATTGATGAGTGTGTCCAGATTCTTTTGCTGCTGCACCGGATCCCTGTCGAAGACGTAGTCGAGATCCACGTGCACGACGCGTTGCGGTTCGGGCCGCGGGTCCTTGCGGACCATCTCGATGAATTCGCCGATCGGCGGATTGTCTGCTATCACATTGCGCCGGATGCGCGCGAGGTCGCCCTCCGGCCGGTTTGCGCCCGGCGTCAGGTTCATTCCGTATGGCATGCCGGCCTTGCGCGCGATCTCGGCGAGTTCCCCGCTGTCCCGGCCATAGGGCCAGATGATGACCCGCGGCGCCTTGCCGGTCTTCGCCTTGATCAATGCGGAGTTGCGAGCCAGGTCCGCGCGAACGCGCGCATCGTGTGCGGCATCGTCTTCATACGTACCGTTGTCGTAGCGGTAGGTGACAGCCGAGGGCATCAGGTTGCCCTGCGGATTTCCGGCGACACCGCGGTGCAGGTCGTGGGTGTGCGATGCAACTTCGACCAACCCCGACGCCGTCATTTCACGAACCTGCTCCCAGGATACGAACTCTTCGCGGGCGACCTGTCTGCCGCCGTACTCCACCGTCTTGCCATCGGCTGATTCCAGCCAATGACCGGACAGCGAGATGAGTGCCGGATAGCCAAACAGCTTCAGCAGGAGAAAAACACGGGTGTAGACGCTGCGGTAACCGTCGTCGAAAGTCAGCATCACCGCCTTTTCCGGAAGCGCCTTGCGGCCTTCGCGCTCGGCAATCACGTCGTCGAGCCTGACGACGTGATATCCGTTTTCCCTGAGCCAGGCGAACTGTGAAACAAGCGCAGCGGTATCCACGGCGAACGGATCGGGTACGACGCGCACGTCTTCCTGCACGTCGTGGTAGCAAAGTACGCGATACGAGGCCGCGATCGCTCCCGTCGAGGGCAGAAGAAGCATCAGCAGGATCGTCAGCAGCATGCGTCTCATCTAGAATTTCCAGTCCAGTACGGCGTTGTAGTAGTTCGCATACTCGCCGATGCCGTCATAAGGATGAAGCGTGCGCTGCGCGCCGTAGAGCAGGCTCAACCGGTCGTCGAAATTCCATTCGTGCTCATAACGAATCCCGCGGGTCGGTCCGCTGCCGAAATTTTTCTGGTCGTATGTGCCGACCGACAGGGAGAGCCGGTGCACGAAGCTGCGGTTGTAGCGGCGCCACAGGCGCTGCTCGCCGATCAGCGTTACGTCGGCGCCAAAATCGCTTTTGGGATTGAAGTACGTCGCGTTGTCCAGGGAATTGCGCGAGGTATATAACCCCAGCACCCCGTCGAGCTTGAAAACCGGACCGGTGATCAGCCGCTGGAAAGCGGAACCGCCGAGGATTTCCCGGCTATTGCCGTCGCTGAAGTCGATGGTCTGCACGCTCGCGGCAAAACTCCGCGATTCGCTCACGCGGTAAGTGGCGCCAAGCTTCAGCGATTTTCCGTGCACGCCGGTCTGGCGACCCTGCAGGGGGATGTCGTTGGTCGACGATTCGGCCTGCGCCTCGAAATTCCAGTAGTCGTTCATCCACCAGTCGCCCGCGAGGGTCACGCCGACGGCGGTGTCGCCGTCGTATCCGGTGTTGACCTCGGCGGATGCGCGCCAGTCGCGGATGCGATATTCCGCGCCTGCGCCGATGCGGTGCCGGGAGCCATTGCCGGTAGCAAAGCCGGCGGTGGATTCATACTGGTGCAGGAACGCCCGCCAGTCGTACTTGTACGGCGCCGAATAAGGCCAGCTTTCGATCTGGTGCTCGTGCGCACCAAGCGGACCCGCGGAGCCGCTCGACGTGCCGGTGCCGGCTTCCACACGCAATTCGCGCATCTGGTGG
>JAYVME010000284.1:0-4231 GCA_043759115.1 Betaproteobacteria bacterium
TCACGGTCGCGAGCACGATCTTGCCCTTGGGCCGCACGTCGCCCGACTTCGCCTTCTCGGCTTCGATATACGGAATCAGGTGCGCGACCGCCTGCTTCATCACGCGCGCGCTTTTGACGACCTGCGGCAGGAACATCTTGCCCGCGCCGAAGAGATCGCCGACCACGTTCATGCCGTCCATCAGCGGGCCTTCGATCACCTGGATCGGCCGCCCGCCATCGCGCTCCATTTGCTGGCGCGCCTCCTCGGTGTCCGCGACGACAAAATCGGTAATGCCCCTGACCAGCGCGTGCGTGAGCCGCGCCTGGACCGTGCCTTTGCGCCATTCGAGATCTTCAACCTGCACCTTGCCGCCGGTCTTGACCGTCTCGGCGAACTTCACCATGCGCTCGGCGGCATCCGGCCGGCGATTGAAGATAATGTCCTCGGCGTGTTCGAGCAGTTCCTTCGGGATTTCGTCGTACACGCCGATCTGGCCGGCGTTGACGATCGCCATCGTGAGGCCGGCCCTGACCGCGTGGTAGAGAAACGCGGTGTGGATCGCCTCGCGCACGCCGTCGTTGCCGCGGAACGAGAACGAAATGTTCGACAGCCCGCCGCTTACCTTCGCGAACGGCAGGTTGGCGCGGATCCACGTCGTCGCCGCGATGAAATCCTTGCCGTAGTTGCTGTGCTCTTCGATGCCGGTCGCAATCGCGAAAATATTCGGATCAATGATCACGTCTTCAGGCAGGAAGCCCACGTCGTTGACGAGTATGTCGTACGAGCGTTTGCTGATTTCGCGGCGGCGCTCGAGCGTGTCGGCCTGGCCTTTGGTGTCGAATGCCATCACCACCACCGCCGCGCCGTAGCGACGCGCGAGTTTTGCGTGTTTTATGAACTCGTCTTCGCCTTCCTTCATGCTGATCGAATTGACCACGCACTTGCCCTGTACGCACTTGAGTCCCGCTTCGATCACTTCCCATTTCGAGGAATCGATCATGACCGGCACGCGCGAGATGTCGGGCTCCGCCGCGATCAGTTTCAGGAAGGTCGTCATCGCCGCCTTCGAGTCGAGCATCGCCTCGTCCATGTTGATGTCGATCATCTGCGCGCCGTTCTCGACCTGCTGGCGCGCAACCGACAACCCCGCCGCGTAATCGCCGGCGAGGATCAGCCGTGCAAACGCTTTCGAGCCGGTGACGTTGGCGCGTTCGCCGACGTTGACGAAGAGCGAATCGTCGCCGATGTTGAGCGGCTCCAGGCCCGACAGCCGCGTGCGCTTCTCGATTACCGGCACCGCGCGCGGCGCGATTCCGCGCACCGCGTCGGCGATCGCCTTGATGTGCGCGGGTGTCGTGCCACAGCAGCCGCCGACCAGGTTGACGAAACCGCTTTGCGCAAACTCCTTGATCAGGCTTGCGGTGTATTCCGGCGTTTCGTCATAGCCCGACTCAGCCAGCGGATTCGGCAAGCCGGCATTGGGATAGGCCGACACATAAGTATCGGCGACCTGCGACAGTTCCTCGATGTACGGCCGCATCAGCTGCGCGCCGAGCGCGCAGTTCAGCCCGATCGCGAGCGGCTGCGCATGGCGCATCGAATTCCAGAACGCCTCGGTGGTCTGCCCCGAGAGCGTGCGGCCCGAGGCATCGGTGATCGTGCCCGAAATAATGATCGGCAGCCGGACGTTGTGATCCTCGAAATACTGGTCGATTGCAAACAGCGCGGCCTTGGCGTTCAGCGTGTCGAATATCGTCTCGGCCAATATCAGGTCGACGCCGCCCTCGACCAGACCGTGTATGGCCTCCGTGTAAGTAACGACGAGTTCATCGAACGAGACATTGCGAAAGCCCGGATCGTTGACGTCGGGCGAAATCGACGCCGTGCGGTTGGTCGGTCCCAATGTGCCCGCGACAAAGCACGGCCTGCCGTCCTTCTTCTCGACTTCGTCGGCCACCGCGCGCGCGAGCTTCGCTGCTTCGAAGTTCAACTCGTGCACGATATGTTCCAGCGCGTAATCCGCCTGCGCGATCGCAGTCGAGTTGAACGTATTGGTTTCGATCACATCGGCGCCGGCCGCGAAGTATTGCGCGTGAATTTCGCGGATGATCGCGGGCTGGGTCAGCGTCAGGAGATCGTTGTTGCCCTTCAGGTCGCGCGCGAAATCCTTGAAGCGCTCGCCACGATAGCCCGCCTCGTCCAGCTTGTAGCCCTGGATCATGGTGCCCATCGCGCCGTCAAGTATGACGATGCGCTCGGTGAGCAGTTTCTCTAAAGCGTCTGTGCGACTCATATCGGACCAAAAATAAAAAACCCGATCCGCGGGCGCCGATCGGGTCACGCCGCTTAGCAGGATTTGTTTTTACGCCCGGCCAGAAGTGATTTCACTTCTCCGGCGGCGCCCGCAAGCAAAGCCAAGAGCGCCTAACACCATAAAACGCGCGATGCGCTGTCACGATTTTGGCTCAGAACGCGAAGCAAGACATGCCGCTTAGTCATTCTAAGCCAGTGGCTTGCGACAAAGTTATGAGCCAAAACTCGTGCCAGCCCGAAGGGTTGCAGCCAGAATCGGCGCTGGCCGCGTTGCTCGTCTTGCGAATACATTGAGTATTCGCTTCACCGGGCGCCTTGCCATCACCAATTCTGGCAGCAACGCACACGTGTTTTATGGTGTTAGGCGCACTGGATCGGCGCAGGAGTAGGAGAGTACGCGCAGAGGGGGAAATTGTCAAACCAGACGGTAAATCGGAAAATTCTGGATTTGATTGGCCTGCAGTCGTCTTCCGGATTCATTCAGAACGGTCATGCGCGACAAGCGGATGAACGCTCTGATCATATTTTTCGTCCCTGCCGGTAGCGGAAAACGAGTCCGCGCCCTTCCCGCCGGTCATGCAAACTCACGCTACCGCCGAGGCGGATCGCGGATTCCCGCGCGATCGCCAGCCCGAGGCCGCTGCCCTCGCCGCCCGTGGTCTGCATCCGGTAGAACGCATCGAATACGTGCTCGCGTTCTGACAATGGTATTCCCGGACCGTTATCGACGACTTCGATGACGATACTGTCGACTTCGGAAAAAAGCCGCAGCGTCACTTCACCGCCATCCGGCGTGTACTTCAACGCGTTTTCCAGCGCATTCTTCAATATCAATAGCAACACTTCCGGTGAAGTGCGCACAGAAAGTGGCGCGATTTCTTCCAGTCCCAGATCGATTTGCTTGGCTTCGGCCACGGGTAAGAATTCTGCAATCAGTTCGCGGGCCATCGCCGAGAGATTAACCACGGTTTCTCCACCGTTATCTGCCTGCGTCTTGGCAAGAGTCAGAAGTTGTTCGGTCAATTTTCGCGCACGCTCGATACCTGCCTGCAGCGGCACTACACGTTCGTGAACGGCTTCCAGAGAACCGGCCTGCCGCAAATTCTGCGCCTGCACGGACAATGCCGTTAGCGGGCTGCGCAATTCATGGGCCGCATCGGCGATGAAACGCCTTTGCTGCCCGATCAGGTGATTCACGCGTTCGAGCAAACGGTTGATGGCGTGCACGAAGGGTGTGATCTCCTCCGGGAGGCCCTCGTCGGCGATGGGTTGCGGACGATCCGCCGGTTGTTCGTCGAGACTCTTTGAAAGATGGGTTATCGGCGCCAATTCACGACGAACAATACGCACGATCAACCATGCAAGCACCGGAAGGAGGAGGAGCAAGGGGATCAGTGTGCGCAAGGCACTGTTGATCGCGATCTCGTCTCGCACATCGGTAGGTTGGGCAACGACGGTGCGCTCCCCGGGCTTACCTGTACGCACAAATACCCGCAGCCGCTCGGCTCCCGCTTTCAGCGTATGAAAGCCGGGTGGCATATCACTAACAAGCCAGTCGGGCCTTAGATCCCGGGGCAGACGAATGACCACGACGCGGGATTCCGGATCGCTGACAGCTTTATCACCGCGCTCCGGGCGCCGAGTGGCGGACGATGCTGAATCGACTGCGCCGTCAACTGCCAGCGCGGCGATCTGTCGCAGCATGTCGTCCTGAAGTTCCTTCGCTTCCAAATACGCGAGGCTAAATGAGGCCATTGTTGCCGCCAGACCAGCGAGCAGCAGCGCGCTCCCCAACATAAGCGACAGGTGCCGCTGCAGAGATCGCTTCATGCGGACTTATCCACCATCCAGCCTGCGCCGCGTACATTCTTAATGACAGCAGCGCCGAGCTTCTTGCGCACGCCGTGGATGAGGAAATCCACTGCGTTGCTCTCCA
>JAYVME010000285.1:0-9618 GCA_043759115.1 Betaproteobacteria bacterium
GCGACGCGATAAACGCGGTCACGAGATTGATCGCGAGCCACGTCCAGCGGTTTTTCACGCTGCTCCACACCGACGCGAACAAATCCTCCTCCTCGCGCAAGCCGCCGGCCGAGAGCTTCTCGCTGTCGGTTTCGTCGCGAATGAAGTCGACCACCGCATTGACGGTAACGCGGCCGATCAATTTGCCGTCACTATCGACCACCGGCGCCGACACCAGGTCATAACGCTCAAACGCGAGTGCCGCGTCCTGCGCCTTTTCATCGGGCTCTAATTTGACCGCCGCCGCGGCCATGATGGCGGTGACCGGCGCGTCGAGGTCCGTTACCAGCAAGCGGCTCACCGACAACAGGCCGCGCAGGTGTTCCTGCCGGTCGACCACGAACAACTGGTCCGTATGATCGGGCATTTCATCGAGCCGGCGCAGGTAACGCAGCACGACTTCGACCGTGATGTCATCGCGCACCGTGATCATATCGAAATTCATCAATCCGCCGACGGTGTTCTCGGGATACGACATGGCCGAGCGCAACTGGTCGCGTTCCCCCGCCGACAGCGAGCGGAACACATCCTGCATGACCTCGCGCGGCAGGTCGGGGGCGAGATCGGCGATTTCGTCGGTATCGAGCTGCTCGGTCGCCGCGACCAGCTCTTGGGTCTCCATATGCGCAATCAGCGTCTCGCGCACCGCATCGGATACTTCGAGCAGGATGTCGCCATCGCGGTCGGCCTTGACCAGATTCCACACCGCGAGCCGCTCCACGAGCGGCAGCGCTTCGAGCACGTAAGCTATGTCGGCCGGGTGAAGATGATCGAGTTTCTGCTGCAGTTCAGCGACGTTCTGCTTGTCCAGCAGGTTCTCGACGAGCTGATGGCGCGGCATCGCCTGGCGGTGCACCAGGCTCTTGACGAGCTGGTGCTTGCGCAGGAGTGCGACGACCTGCTGCAGGCTATCCTGCACGCTGGGGCGATCTTGATTCGATTCAGCCATGACGCTTTGATCCGGTAAGGTTATCCATTGCGATCAACATCATTGAAAATTCCGTGAGCGGTGCACCGCCGCGGTGGGCTGGCCGCTATTGTAGAAGCAGCCTGACGCGCTGTCTAAGTGTTCTTCGCAAGACGCCCGATGGGAGAAGCGGCATAATTGACGCTCACATCCCAATCACGCCCGCTGATCCATGTCCGCCGCATTGAATCGCAAATTGAGTCAGGCGCACGAGCGTCTACGCGCGGGCGACCCCGCGGGCGCGCAGTTCCTGTGCCGGGAAGTGTTGCAACGCGCCCCGCGCAATCCCGATGCGCTGAGCCTCATCGCTATCACTCACCTGATGAGCGGCCGCCCGCGCGACGCCATCCCGCCCCTCGAACAGGCGCTGGCGGCGCAGCCCCGCCACGGCGCCGCCCTCGAGAATCTCGGTCTCGCGCATCTGATGCTCGGCGAGTTTGCCGCAGCCGAACGCGCCCTGCGAAGCGCCGCCACGATCCCCGGCGCGCCGGCCTCGGTGTCCATGCGGCTGGGCGTGGCGATGCTCAATCAGGGCCGGCACGCTGAAGCGGTGCGCGCGCTGGTGCGCGCGCTGGCGCTGGATCCCCAGAATCCCGACATCCACCTCAATCTTGGGCAGGCCGCCGTCCACGCGAAGGGCGCGGCGGCCGCGCGCGGTCACTTCGAAGCGGCGCTCCGCCTAGCCCCGGATCATGCAGACGCGATGTTTAACCTGGGCGTGATCTGCCTCGACGCGCAACAACTGGACGAGGCCCGCGGATGGTTCGAGCGCGTTCTCACCCAGACGCCGCAGCGGGCCGATGCCCTCGTCAACCTCGGCCTGGTCGCGCAACAACAACAACGCCCGACGGAAGCCATCGTCCACCTCCGGCGCGCAATCGAAATCGATCCGTCGCTGGTTCAGGCGCGCAACAATCTGGCGCACACCCTGACGCTGCAAGGCCAACCCGAACAGGCGCGTGCGGAATATCTCGCTGCTCTGCGCCTCGCTCCCGGCCTGACGGAGGCGCGTGAGGGACTTGCTTCCGTCTGCATCGCACTGGGGCGTTTCAAAGAGGGCATCGCGCACCTGCGGGAGTTGGTGCACGTCGACTCCCAACGGCCGGGCATTTTAACGGCGCTGGCGGACGCCTTGCTCGAAACCGGCGAACTGGACGAAGCCGCGGCCACGGCTAAACGCGCCATGGCGCTCGACGCGTCAGCCAGCGGGCCCTATACCACGCTGGCCGATATTCATTCAGTCCGCGGCGAGCTCGATCTCATGGTGGCGACGCTGCAATCAGGGGTCGCGCAGACGGGTGCTATTCATCTGCTCGGCAAGCTCGCATTCCAGTTGCGGCGACTCTGCGCTTGGGCGCAATGGCGCACGACCTGGCAACAACTCGCGGCCGCGTTGCCCGACACCCGCGAACGGGTGAGCCCCTTTTCCCTGCTATGCGAGCCTCTCACGGCTGCACAGCAGCTCGCGTATGCGCGCCGCTGGTCGGAACAGTTCAACGCCAGCGATGTCGAGCGCGATCGCCCGCTGACGACGCGCGCGCCCCGTCAACGACTGCGCATTGGCTATTTTTCTTCCGATTTTTACGAGCACGCGACCGCCTACCTGCTGGCCGAAGTGCTCGAACTGCACGACCGCGGCCGGTTCGAGATCTTTGCTTACTCCTACGGCCCCGAAGACCACAGTCCGATGCGCGCCCGCCTGCGCGCCGCCTGCGAGCATTTCATCGATGTCGCGCGCGATCCGGATGACGTCGCCGCGGGTCGCATCCGCGACGACGAGCTCGACATCCTGATCGACTTGAAGGGCTATACCATGGGCGCGCGCGCGGCCGTACTGGCCCGCCGCCCGTGCGCAACGCAGGTGAGCTGGGTGGGCTACCCCGGAAGCATGGGCGCGGATTTTATCGACTGCCTGATCGCCGATGCCTTCATCATTCCGCCGGGCCGGGAAGATGACTATGCGGAGCGTGTGCTGCGGCTGCCGCATTGCTACCAGCCCAACGACCGCCAGCGCGTGATCGCGGTTCCGCGGCATCGCGCCGGCTACGGGCTGCCCGCGCGCGGCTTCATTTTTTGCGGCTTTAATCAGGCCTACAAAATCACGCCAGAAATGTTTGCCTGCTGGATGAATCTTTTACACCGCACGCCGGACAGCGTTTTGTGGCTGCTCGCGGATAATCGCTGGGCGACCGAAAACCTGACGCGCGAAGCGCGCGACCACGGCATCGATCCGTCGCGCATTATCTTCGCACCCAAGGCGCCGCTTGCCGAGCATCTCGCGCGCTATCGCGCTGCCGACCTCGCGCTCGACACCTTTCCCTACGGATCGCATACCACCGCCAGCGATGCACTTTGGTCAGGCTGCCTGCTGGTCGGATTGTGCGGCGAGACTTTCGCCTCACGCGTTGCGGGCAGCATCCTAACCGCGTGCAATCTACCGGAACTCATCACCTATACGCTCGAGGATTACGAACGGCTCGCGCTGCGAATCGCTACCGACAATCCATTCCGGGATACGCTGCGCGCGAAACTCGCCGCCAACAAGCTCAGCGCGCCGCTGTTCGACGCGCGCGCCTTTACCCGCGATCTTGAAAATCTTTATAGCGGTCTCGTTGGCTAACCCTTGGAACCGCCAATAAATCTCTAGAACTAATGCAACCGCCGATGAACGCCGATGAACGCAGATAAGATCAAAAACAAGGAACCGGTAATGGAAAATGGGCAAGGGAGAATAAGTGGTTACATTTTTACCATCACGCATTAACCATTACATCGGCGTTCATCGGCGTTTATCGGCGGTTCCGCACTGTTTTTGAGACCGCTTTTCAATCACTGAATCACCCATCATGTCATCGTCGTTGACGCGCAAGCTTGGCCAGGCGCGCGAGCGCCTGCAACAGGGGGACGCCGCCGGCGCGCAGCTCCTGTGTCAGGAGGTGTTGCAGCGCGCACCGCGCAATCCCGATGCGTTAATCCTCTTCGCCATCACCCTGCTCATGACCGGGCGCGCGCGCGACGCCCTTCCGCCTTTGGAACAGGCGCTGGCGGCGCAGCCCCGCCACGGCGCCGCGCTCGAGAATTTCGGTCTCGCGCATCTGATGCTAGGCGAGTTTGCCGCAGCCGAACGCGCGCTGAAGAGCGCCGCCGCCATCCCCGGCGCGCCCGCCTCAGTGTTCATGCGGCTGGGGGCGGCAATGCTCAACCAGGGCCGGCACACTGAAGCGGTGAGCACGCTTCAGCGCGCGCTCGACCTCGATCCGCACAACGCCGATATTCATCTTAATCTGGGGCAGGCCGCGGATCAGACGGGCGACCCCCCGCGCGCGCGCCAGCATTTCGAAACCGCGTTGCGCCTGTCACCGGATCACGCCGACGCGATGTTCAATCTCGGCGTAGTATGCCTCAACCAGAATCAACTCGATGCGGCACGCACGTGGTTCGAGCGCGTGATCGCGCAGGCACCGCGGCACGCCGATGCACTGGTCAATCTCGGCATCGTGCTCGGCAAGCAGCAGCGCTTTGAGCAGTCCATTGCCGTCTTCCGGCGCGCGATGGACGTCCATCCGGCGCTAGCGCCAGCCCACGCGGGCCTCGCGTCCGCTTGCCTGGCATTGGGGTCCAGCTCAAAACAGGCGGCGTATCTGCAGCAAGCCGAAGCATCCGCACAGCGCGCCCTTGCACTCGATCCCTCCGTCGCCGATACCTACAACCTGCTCGCGGAAATAATCGCCTTGCGCGGTGCGCGCGATGAGGTGATCGCCGTGCTGCAAGCGGGATATGAGCGCACCCGCGCGGGCAATCTGCTCGGTACGCTACTGATCAATCTGCGCTATGTGTGCGATTGGCAGAACTGGAACACGGCATGGCAAAACATCGCGCCCCTGCTTGAGCAGAATATATTACTCGGCCCCCCGTTCCCGCTCCTGTGCCAACCGACCACTCCGGCACAGCAACTCACCTACGCGCGCCGCTGGTCTAATGCGGAGTTTGCGCACAGCGTGCCGGCGCCGACGGCAGGCCGCGTTGCGACACGCCAAAATCAGCGTACGCGCATCGGCTACCTGTCATCCAATTTCGGCGACCACGCCGTCAGCGATCTGCTGGCGGAGGTGCTGGAGTCGCACGACCGCGCACGCGTCGAGATTTTCGCCTATGCCTGCACACCCGACGATCACAGCCTCATGCGCGCCCGCCTGCACCAAGCCTGCGAGCATTTCATCGACATCGCGCACGACACTGATGATGTCGCCGCTGCCCGCATCCGCGACGATGAACTCGACATCCTCGTCGATCTCAACGGTCACACCCGGGGGGCGCGCACCGGCGTACTGACTCGCCGCCCGTGCGCTATACAAATCAACTGGCTTGGCTATCCGGGCACCATGGGTGCGGACTTCATCGACTACTTGATCGCGGACGGCTGGGTCATTCCGCCGGGACAGGCAAGCGCCTACGCGGAGCGCGTGCTGCGGATGCCGCATTGCTATCTGCCGAACGATCGCCAGCGAGTTGTTGCCGCGCCCCTGACCCGCGCCGAGTACGGACTGCCGGATATAGGTTTCGTATTCTGCTGCTTCAATCAGGTCTACAAGATCACGCCGGAAATCTTCGCCTGCTGGACGCGCCTGCTGCATCAGGTCCCGCAGAGCGTGCTGTGGCTGCCGGAGGACAACCGCTGGGCCACCGAAAACCTGACCCGCGCAGCACAGGCCCACGGCATCGCGCCTGAGCGTCTGCGCTTCGCGCCCCGGGTTCCCGATCTGGCGCAGCACCTCGCGCGCTATCGCGCCGCCGACCTCGCGCTCGACACCTTTCCCTACGGATCGCATACCACCGCCAGCGATGCACTTTGGTCAGGCTGCCTGCTGGTCGGATTGTGCGGCGAGACGTTTGCCGCGCGCGTTTCGGGCAGCATCCTAACCGCGTGCAATCTACCGGAACTCATCACCTATACGCTTGAGAATTACGAACGACTCGCGCTGCGAATCGCCACCGACGATCCATTCAGGGCTACGCTGCGCGCGAAACTCGAAGCCAACAAGCTTAGTGCGCCGCTGTTCGATTCCCGCGCCTTTACCCGCGATCTTGAACAGCTTTACCGCGATCTCGCCGGCCAGCGGTGAATGGCGAGGGCGTCACCGATGCATTCGACGTGGTGCGCAGGCGCACCCTACCTAGCTTGATTTGAACCTTGCTACGTGGAAATCTTGAGTAAACGAGGATCGGTCTCAACCTTTTGAGGCCGACCGGTCTTGATCCGGCGGAAATCCGGATGCAGTGGGATGAGCAAGTTACGCCGCATGCTTGCCTATGTCCCAATTTGGGACTATCATCGCTCCGGTGAGAATAATTGCCCTGTCCACCTTAAAGGCATATTGGGAAGAAAACCCCAAGTACCACGATGCCGAGGCACCGACGCTGGCTTGGTACCGGCACGCGCTAAAAGCAGATTGGGCGGATTCTCACCAGGTAAAGGCTGATTTTGGGAGCGCGAGCATTCTCAAGGATGGCCGCGCCGTGTTCAACATCGCGGGGAATAAATACCGGCTGGTCGTGTGGATCAACTACGAATACCGGATCATGTATATCCGGTTCATAGGAGCACACCAGCAATACGACAAGATCGACGCACAGACGATCTAGGAGATGATGAGATGAATATCAAACCGATCAAAACCGAAGCCGATTATCGCGCGGTGTTAAAGGAAATCGAAGTCCTCATGACGGCGAAATTCGATACGCCGGAAGGCGATCGTCTCGATGTGCTTACGACGCTGGTCGAAGCATACGAACGCGACCATTACCCGCTGGATCTGCCGGATCCGGTCGAGGCGATCAAGTTCCGCATGGAGCAAAGCGGCCTCAAGGCAAAAGACCTGCAGCCTATTTTTGGCCGCCTTAATCGCGTCTACGAAATCCTCAACCATAAACGCGCCTTGACGATGAAAATGGTATGGAAGCTCAATACGAAGTTGGGTATTCCGGCCGAGGCGCTTATCAAACAGCCGGCCCCCGCCTCCAAGAAACGGGCCAAATCGCGTTCAGAACGAGTTACGGGCCGGTAGCTCCAAAGCCTCTAAAGCTAATGCATCCGCCGATGAACGCCGATTATCGGCGGTCGCATCGATTCAGAGCCTTAGCGACGCTTAGCGGCGGTTGCATTGGGTCCCAAAAATATCAGCCGAGGATCGGTCTCAACCTTTTGCGGTCGGCCAAGGACTGGCTTTCCGATATGTAAATGAGAGTTGGAGACCTTTGTGCCGCTGACTTTTAAGCGGCGTGGGGTTCAGCGGCTCGCTGCCACCGTTGCCCCAGCGTACGTCACCACTCCAGTCCTCAACCTGTAATCCGCTCACCCGCTTGAACTCACCTACATTCGATGTGACCACGACCAACCCGCGTGCCAGCCCCGTTCCCGCAATAAGAACATCGTAAGCACCGATTGGCTGTCCGCGGGTCTTGAGCGCAGCGCGGATTGCCGCAGTGGCCCGGGCATCGGCTTCGTTGAACGGCAGCGTGGAAATGGTCGAAAAGAAGGCGTCAAGCACCGGGGTGAGCTTCCTTGCTCGTTCGGCGTTGAGCGCGAGACCATAATCGACCTCCATGCGTGTAAGTGCTGATACGGCTATCAGGGTCGGCGATGTCGCCTTGACGCGCGCCAGCACATTCGGTTGGCCTTTGACGAAATCAGAGACCGCGCAGGTATCGAGCAGATACTTCATGCCAGCGGATCGGCAATTGGCTGCTTGAGCCTTTCTCTGCTCGCTTCAAACCGCGGCATGCCGGCCATACCCTTGAAGGCAAGCACTTCATTAGGCCACTGGGGTTTGTCATGTTTGTTCAGCCAATCGCTCACAGCCTGGCGAACCAGTGCATTCCGACTTTCGCCTGCCTGCTTGGCTAATTGGTTGAGCTGCTGACCGGTTTCATCGTCGAGGTAAAGGTTAAAGTTCACCGTTGTCGCCTCCGTATAACTGTTCAACATGTTATACGAAGCGGGCGTGAATTGGAAGGAGTTTGCAAACAAGTTCTCAGGGCCAGAACAGGCCATTGCCGGAAGGAGGTGAACGCGCTGTTGACGGATCGGCCGCCCAGCCAATTGCGGTCATACTCAATCACCAGCGCATTTTCATAGACCTTCTCCAGAAATCCGCAACCGAGGACATTACTTACCCGCTGTGCACAACCGATAATCCTCTCGGTTATCCGATCAAGTTCCTCTCGGCGTTCATCAGCGTTCATCGGCGGTTGCATTGGATTTAAAGATTGAGCAGCGGTTGCATTAATATCTCTAAAGCCTCTAAAGCTAATGCAACCGCCGATGAACGCCGATGAACGCCGATCAGAAATTCGATACGATGCGCTTGACTTCAAGCCGTGGCTTGCCGAAATTGATGAGCAGGCAAACGCTTAATCCCGTCGCCTTGAGATAATTCAAGCACTGCGCGCGATGAACCTCATCCAGCGCGGAAACCGCCTTGAGTTCCACAATCACACTATTCTCCACCAGCAGGTCTGCCGTGTATTGACCAACGACCTGATCATCGTAGCAAACCGCAACGTCACGCTGCTGCTCCGCGACGATCCCTGATTTTCGAAGCTCAATCACCAGCGCATTTTCGTAGACCTTCTCCAGAAACCCGCAACCGAGGACATTGCTTACCCGCTGTGCACAACCGATAATCCTCTCGGTTATCCGATCAAGTTCCTCTCGGCGTTCATCAGCGTTCATCGGCGGTTGCATGAAGATTGAGGGGGAGGAGGGACGGGCGCCGAAGCATCCATTCACGTCTTGAGCAAACGAGGATCGGTCACAACCTTCTGCGGCCGGCTGGTTCTGAACCAGCATCTCCAACCGGCTTTTGTACCTCCGCCGCGCTGCCGAACTTCTACAAAACCGTGTTGCGTTAACAGACGGCAGAGTTCGCGGCCCGAGAAAACCCGCAGTCTACCCAACCTCAACCTCAAGCCGAGTTACAAAAACTTCCGAATGCAGCCTTGACTCGACCTCGGACTTATCAGCCGTTTCAAAGAACAGTTCGAGCGCTTCAACCAGATTGGCGCGAGCGCCTTCGATCGTGTCACCTTGGCTCGCGATGTCCAGTTCCGGACAAAGAGCAACATAGCCGTTGCTTTCACGTTCGATAATCGCAGTCAATTGGCGCGTGTGTTTCATAAAAACTTTCGATAAAGGGGGTTTTGCTGGACTTGACCACTCTAGCAGATATGGAGATCGCCTCGCAAACTCCGCGGTTGTCTTAATTATCTCTGACACGCTGATCGCCTAAATAATTTTTAGCGACGCAGAGATTACAGCCTGGCGCATTCGGCAATGCAAAAAGCCAAAAAAAACGGGCGCCGAAGCGCCCGTTTTCCGTATTGCTTGTGACGACTGATTAGAACGTGGTTTTGATAGACGCTGCGACCGCGTTCTGGTTCTGGCCACCAGCCGGAACCGCGAAACCACCCAGACCGTAGCGCGCATTCAGGTCGTTCTGAAGGCTGACGTAGCCCAAGCTTCCACGGGTGCGCTTCGAGAAATGGTACTGGTACTCGACCTGCCATATAGACCCACCCGTTGCACCCCCGCCGGCATTAAATACGCGGACGCC
>JAYVME010000286.1:0-4227 GCA_043759115.1 Betaproteobacteria bacterium
ACGTTCCAGAACATCGCGCTCTTCAAGGGCATGACCGTGCTCGACAACCTGATGACCGGCCGCAATCTGAAAATGCACGCCGGCTTTCTCGCCCAGGCCTTGTGGTACGGTCCGGCGCTCAATGAAGAAATCGCGCATCGCGTGGCGGTCGAGCGCATCATCGATTTCCTGCAGATCGAAGCGATCCGCAAGACGCCGGTCGGCCGGCTGCCGTACGGCCTGCAGAAGCGCGTGGAACTCGGGCGCGCGCTTGCCGCCGAGCCGGACATGCTGCTGCTTGACGAGCCGATGGCGGGTATGAACGTCGAGGAAAAAGAGGATATGTGCCGCTTCATTCTCGACGTCAACGACGAGTTCGGAACGACCATCGTGCTGATCGAGCACGACATGAGCGTGGTGATGGACTTGTCGGACCGCGTCGTGGTGCTCGACTACGGACGCAAGATCGGCGACGGCACGCCGGACGAAGTCAGGAACAACCAGGCGGTGATTGATGCTTACCTTGGCGTTCAACACTGAGTATGCGTGAGGGGTGAGGCGTGAGGAGTGAGGCGAGAAAAGAAAACCGTCTCCCGCATTACCGGGGGAATGTTGGTGAAGGGGTTCACCCCTCACGCCTCACGCCTCACGCCTCACCCGCATCTTCTCACCTCCGCGGAGCGGACTGACCATGGGCTTTTTTTTGGAGGTATTAATCGGCGGCCTGATGGCGGGGGTTCTCTACTCGCTCGTCGCGCTGGGCCTCGTGCTCATCTTCAAGGCGTCGGGCGTGTTTAATTTCGCGCAGGGTGCGATGGTGCTGTTTGCCGCGCTGACGCTGGTGCGCCTGATGGAGAAGATGCCGCTGCCGCTGGCGCTCCTCGCAACGTGCGTGGTGATGCTGATGCTCGCCTACGCGATCGAACGCTGCGTGCTGCGCCCGCTCGTCAACCAGCCCGGCATTACGCTCTTCATGGCCACGCTCGGCATCACTTTTTTTATCGAGGGATTCGGCCAGATCCTGTGGGGCAGCGAAATTTACAATCTCGATCTCGGCATTCCCAAGCAGCCGATCATCATTCTCGACAAGGTGTTTGCAGGCGGCGTGCTGGTCGGCAGCGAAGACTTGTTCGCGACGGTGGTGTCCGGCGCGCTGGTGATCGTGCTCGCAGTCTTTTTTCAGAAGACGCGCATCGGCCGCGCGTTGCGCGCGGTCGCCGACGACCACCAGGCGGCGCAATCGATCGGCATCCCGCTCAACCAGATCTGGCTGATCGTGTGGACGGTCGCGGGGCTCGTGGCACTGGTCGCCGGCATCATCTGGGGTTCACGGCTGGGCGTGCAGTTTTCGCTGTCGCTGATTGCGTTGAAGGCGCTGCCGGTGGTGATCCTCGGCGGCTTCACGTCGGTGCCGGGCGCGATCATCGGCGGATTGATTATCGGTGTCGGCGAAAAAATGTCCGAGGTCTACCTCGGCCCGCACATTGGCGGCGGCATCGAGAACTGGTTTGCCTACACGTTAGCACTTCTGTTCCTGCTGGTGCGGCCGGAGGGGCTGTTCGGCGAGAAAATCATTGACCGGGTGTGAGCGAGAAGAAAGGAGAGAGGCGAGAGGAGTAAGGAGATAGTACTGAAGGTTGTGGCAAGCGACGAGCGACAGCTCGCAACGCCTCACGCCTCACTCCTCACGCCTCACCGCAACGCAAATGTTTTACCGCGAAGTCGGTCAATTCAAAAGCACTTACGCTGCCGATCAGGTCGCCTTTCCGATTCGGCAGGATCGCTATTTCGTGTGCGCGGTCGTATTGTTCGCTTTCATCGGCGTGCCGCTGATCGCGAACCCGTACTGGTTCAGCGCGATCCTGATCCCGTTCCTGATCTTGTCGCTCGCCGCGCTGGGATTAAACCTGCTCGTCGGTTACTGCGGCCAGATTTCGCTCGGTACCGGCGGCTTCATGGCGGTCGGCGCGTATGCCGCCTACAACCTGACGCTGCGCATACCGGGCCTCAATCCGCTGGCCGCATTTCTGCTGGCGGGTGGCATTACCACGGTAGTCGGCATTTTTTTCGGCATTCCGAGCCTGCGCATCAAGGGCTTTTATCTGGCCGTAACGACCCTCGCCGCGCAGTTCTTTCTCGATTGGGTATTCAGCCGCATACCGTGGTTCACCAACTACACGCCGTCGGGTTCGCTCAACTCGCCGCCCGTTACATTGTTCGACTTCACGTTCGATACGCCGGCCAGAAAGTATCTGCTGTGCCTCGGTTTCGCGGTGGCCTTCGCGCTGCTCGCGCGCAACCTCGTGCGCGGCCGCATGGGACGGTCGTGGATGGCGATCCGCGACATGGACGTCGCCGCCGAGATCATCGGCATCCGCCCGCTGTATGCGAAGCTGTCGGCATTTGCGGTCAGTTCATTTTTCATCGGCGTCGCGGGCGCGTTGTGGGCGTTCGTGCACCTGGGGTCATGGGAGCCGCTGGCGTTCGACGTCAACCGCTCGTTCAGCCTCCTGTTCATGGTGATTATCGGCGGGCTCGGCTCCATCCTCGGCAGCTTTCTGGGCGCGGCATTCATCACACTCATGCCGCTGTTTCTCAATCAGTTGCCGGGGTGGTTGGGACTGCACTGGTCGACGGCCCTGATTTCCCACCTGGAATCGATGTTATTCGGCGCGTTGATCGTCTTTTTCCTGATCGTCGAGCCGCTGGGCCTGGCCCGCTTGTGGCGTATCGCCAAGGAAAAACTGCGGTTATGGCCGTTTCCGCACTGAAGCGGGCGGGCTTTGCGCGGTTTTCGCGGCGCTTGCGCGGAGCGCAATCAGTCAATACACTTTGCAGTCCCTGTATAAGACCAGCGGGTTTGTCCGTATTGGCGCATAGTTGGCAGGGCCGGCGCAAGACCGGAACGAACGCATAACCAAAGGAGACAGTCTCATGGGCAGCTTCATCACGTGGAAACGCGCGTTGGTTTTCGCGCTCGCCGCCGGCACGGCGCCGGCGTTCGCGCAGGCGAACGAGCAATTCATTCCGGTTCTGGTCTATCGCACAGGCGCCTATGCGCCGAATGGCACGCCGTGGGCGAACGGTTTCGTCGATTACCTCAATCTCGTCAACGAACGCGACAAAGGCATCAACGGCGTCAAAGTCACGTACGAAGAATGCGAAACCGGCTACGCGACCGACCGCGGCGTCGAATGTTACGAGCGCCTGAAGGGCAAGGGCCCCACCGGCGCCTCGGTGTTCAATCCGCTGTCGACCGGCATCACGTTCGCGCTGACCGAGAAGGCGCCCGGCGACAAGATTCCCATCATTACCATGGGCTACGGGCGCTCGGAATCGGCGGACGGCAGCGTATTCACATGGAACTTCCCGTTGCTCGGCACTTACTGGACCGCCGCCGATGTGATCATGCATCAGATCGCCAACAAGTTGGGCGGGTATGAGAAGTTGAAAGGCAAGAAAGTCACGCTCGTCTATCATGATTCGCCCTACGGCAAGGAGCCGATTCCCCTGCTGACGGAGCTTGCCAAGCGCCACGGTTTCGATTTCAAGTCGATTCCGATCACGCACCCGGGCATCGAGCAGAAAGCCGCCTGGCTGCAAATACGCCAGGATCGCCCCGACTATGTGCTGCTGTGGGGATGGGGCGTGATGAATTCGACGGCAATCAAAGAAGCGGTCGCGGTCAACTATCCGCGCGATCAAATGTACGGTGTCTGGTGGTCGGGCGCCGAGCCTGACGTGCTGCCGGCGGAGGGCGGCGCGACGGGGTATAACGCGGCCGCGTTGCAGCACTCATCGGGCCAGACCGCGGTGCACGCCGACATCATCAGGAACGTTTACGATCGCAATAAAGGCGTGGGCAAGAAGGAGGAAGTCGGCACCGTGCTCTACAACCGCGGCATGATCAACGCGATGGTCACGATCGAAGCCATCCGCACCGCGCAGGCGAAGTATGGCAAGAAGCCGCTCACCGGCGAGCAGGTGCGCTGGGGCATCGAGAACCTGAATCTCGACGAGGCGAAGCTGCGCCAGCTCGGTTTCGGCGGCTTGATGCGGCCGCTGAAGGTCACGTGCAACGATCACGAAGGCGCGCGCATGGCGCGCATCCATCAGTGGGACGGCGCCAAGTGGGTCTATGTGTCGGACTGGATCGAGGGCAATAATAAATTGTTGCGGCCGATGGTCGAGGCAGCCGCCAGGAAATACGCAAAAGAGAAGAACATCACGCCGCGCGATTGCGCGAAG
>JAYVME010000287.1:0-9562 GCA_043759115.1 Betaproteobacteria bacterium
GCGCGGCGTGGCTTTATCTCAAGCTCGGCGATCTGCGGCCATTGATCCTGGCGCACGCCATTATTGATCTGTATATTTTTTGGTAAGCGCCGGCTACGCGCGATAAAAAAGGGAGCCGCGGCTCCCTTTTTCGTTTCATGCGCCGCGCTTATTTCTGCAGCACTTTCTTCAGTTCGCCGTTTTCGTACATTTCGCGCAGGATGTCAGAACCGCCGACAAATTCCCCATTCACGTAGAGCTGCGGGATCGTCGGCCAGTTGGCGTATTCCTTGATGCCCTGGCGGATGTCCGGATTTTCGAGCACGTTGACCGAGTAGAAATCCTCCACGCCGCACGCGCGCAGTATGCCAACCACGTTGGCGGAAAAGCCGCATTGCGGAAAATCGGGCGAACCTTTCATGTACAGCACCACCGGGTTCTTGGTGACTTGATCTTTGATAACTTCCTGCACGCTCATGAATGACTCCTGAATACTTGAGTGAATTGATATGGTATTTTACAGGTTAGCGCGTGCCGGCGCAAGTTGTTAAGCGTGCCACTGCCCGCCGCTGATGCGCGCAATACCCGCAAGATCGGTACGCGAAAACACTGCGTCGAATCCCGCCGCGACTAGCATGTCGCAACAGCGCCCCGCCTGATCGTACCCGTGCTCGATCGCAAGCCAGCCGCCGACCTGCAAGTGGCGCGAAGCGGCGGCAACGATCACGCGTATGCACGCAAGTCCGTCGCTTCCCGCAACCAGCGCGCCGGCCGGTTCGAAACGCAGATCGCCCGCTTCGAGATGCGGGTCGCCGGTCGCTACGTAAGGCGGGTTGGCAACGATCACATCGAAGCGCTGGGCACCGAGCGCCGCAAACCAGTCGCTTTCCCGCAATTCGAGATTGGCCGTGGCATGCCGCGTCGCATTTTCCCGCGCGACGGCGAGCGCGGCCGCGCTGCGATCGAGTGCGACCACCCGCGCGCGCGGACGATGTTTGGCGATGGCGATCGCAACACAGCCGCTGCCGGTGCCTAGATCGAGTACGCTGCACACGCGGTCCGCACTCACGCTTTCCAGTGCGAATTCCACCAGCAGTTCGGTCTCGGGACGCGGAATCAGCACCGCCGGCGTCACCTTGAATTCAAGACTGAAAAATTCACGCGCGCCGGTGATGTAGGCAACCGGTTCACCTGCAGTGCGGCGCGCGACGAATGCCGCGTATGTCGCGCCGTGCGCGGCGCTCAACGTCTCATCCGCATGCGCGATCAGATAAGCATCGTTTACAGCGCATGCGTAACGCATCAGCGCGCGCGCATCGACGGCATCGAGTCGCGCGGTGGCCAGCGCTTGCGCAATCGTCGGCTGCATTTGTTCTAGGAATCGGTTTCAAAAATGCTCCCTCTCCCCCTGAACAGGTGGAGAGGGGATTTTTGAGATGCCTTCTATAAGATTCATGCGGTGCCGCGCGTAGTCAAGCGGCTTGCGATTCTTCGCCGAGTGCTGCGAGCTGCTCGGCCTGATGCTCGGCACTCAATGCGCCCGTCAATTCGGACAGATCGCCGTCCATGATGGCGCTGATCTTGTAGAGCGTGAGATTGATGCGGTGATCGGTGACACGGCCCTGCGGAAAATTGTAGGTGCGGATGCGTTCGGAGCGGTCGCCGCTGCCGATCAGCGATTTGCGCGTGGCGGCGGTTTTCTGATTCTGCGCGCGCACCTGCTGGTCCTTGATGCGCGCGGCCAGCACCGCCAGCGCGCGCGCTTTGTTCTTGTGCTGCGAGCGGTCGTCCTGGCATTCGACGACGATGCCGGTCGGCAGGTGCGTAATGCGAATCGCCGAATCCGTCTTGTTGATGTGCTGCCCGCCCGCGCCCGACGCGCGAAACGTGTCGATGCGCATCTCGGCCGGATTCAATACCACGTCCGCCACCGCATCGACCTCCGGCAGCACCGCCACCGTGCACGCGGAAGTGTGTATGCGCCCCTGCGTCTCGGTCGTCGGCACGCGCTGCACGCGATGGCCGCCGGATTCGAATTTGAGTTTTGAATAAGCGCCCTGGCCGGCGATCCTGGCGATGACTTCCTTGTAGCCGCCGAGTTCGCTCTGGCTTTGGGACATGATTTCGACCTGCCACTTATTGCGCTCGGCAAACCGCGCGTACATGCGAAAGAGATCCGCCGAGAATAGCGCCGATTCATCGCCGCCCGTGCCGGCGCGGATTTCGAGAAATATATTGCGCTCGTCGTTGGGGTCCTTCGGCAGCAATTGCTTCTGCAGGTCCGCCTCGAGCTGCGTGAGCCGCGCGCGCGCATCGCGCATTTCCGCCTCGGCGAATTCGCGCATCGCCGGGTCCAGGGCCATGCCCTCCGCCGCGTGCAGATCTTCTTCGCTTTGGCGGTACGCCGTGTAGAGCCCGACCACCGGCGTGATTTCCGCATGCTCGCGGGTGAGCTTGCGGTAGGTGTCGAGGTTGGCGGTGACGTTTTCGGAACTCAGGAGACCATTGAGCTCTTCGAGCCGCAGCGTCAACCGGGCAAGCTTGGCGGCGATGCTTTCCTTCATTCGGATTGTTTCAACTGGTAGAGCCGCCGCAACATGTTCACGAGCGCTTCGCGGTCGTCGTCGTTGGCGTGATTGAGCGCATGCGTCGGCGCGTGCAAAAATTTATTGGTGAGCGAATGACTCAATTGTTCAAGCACCTGGTGCGCATCGTGGCCGTGCGCAAGCTGGCGCACCGCGCGTTCGACTTCATGACGGCGCGCGCGCTCCGCTTCGTCGCGCAGCGCGCGGATGGTCGGCACCAATTCCCGATTGTCGAGCCATTGCATGAAATCGCCGACCTGGGTTTCGATGATCGCCTCGGCCTGCGCCACCGCCGACTCGCGCACGTCGAGCCCTTCGCGCGCGACCTTGCCCAGATCGTCGACCGTGTACAGAAACACGTCGTCGAGCGCGCCGACCTCGGATTCGACGTCGCGCGGCACCGCGAGGTCAATGATGAGCAAAGGCCGGTGCTTGCGCGCGCGCAGCGCGGACTCAATCAGTCCCTTGCCGATGATGGGCAGCATGCTAGCGGTGCAGGAGACGATGATGTCGTGCACGGCGAGCTGCGACGGCAGATCGTTCAGGCTGATGGCACGGCCGCGAAAGCGCTCGGCGAGATGTTGCGCGCGCTCCACCGAGCGGTTGGCGAAAGTCATGTGCCGCGGATGGCGCGCGCCGAAATGCGTGGCGGTCAATTCGATCATCTCGCCCGCGCCGATAAAGAGCGCGCTTTGTTCGGCGATACTCGGGTAGATGCGCTCCGCGAAGCGCACCGCGGCGGACGCCATCGACACCGTGCTGGCGCCGATGTCGGTTTCGGAGCGCACCGCTTTTGCGACCGAAAACGTGCGCTGGAAAAGTTTGTTCAGCAAGATGCCCAGCGTGCCCGCCTCTTCCGCGCTACGTACAGCCTCCTTGAACTGGCCGAGGATCTGCGGCTCGCCCAACACCATTGAATCAAGTCCGCTGGCGACGCGAAACGCGTGCTTGACCGCATGCGCCTGCGGCAATTGATAGACGTACGGTTCGAGGTGCTGCGCCTTCAACTGATGATAGTCGGCCAGCCAGCGCAACGCCTGGCGCGGTTCCGTCGTATCGCAATAAACTTCGGTGCGATTGCAGGTGGAGATGATCGCGGCTTCCTTGACCGGGTTGCGGTCAACTAAATCGCGCAGCGCCTGCACCAGATTTTCGGCGTGAAAAACCACCTGCTCGCGCAACGCCAGCGGCGCGGTCTGGTGGTTGATGCCGAAAGCGAAAAGCTGCATGGCTGACTAGCCGCTGAATGACGGGGCTACATTATAGCCGTATAGCCGCACCGGCCCCTCTGCGGCGCGGAACAATCGGTGCTCTGTCCCGCGCGCGGGCCGCCTATTCGCGATGCTCGTTTTGCAGCGGCTCGCCGCGCGCCCATTTCTCGAGGTTCTGCAGGAACAGCTCCGCGCTGCGGCGGTCGTTGCCCGCCGATACCGACGCGTTGTGCGGCGACAGCATCACGTTCGGCAGGTACCACAGCGGGGATTCCGCCGGCAGCGGTTCTTTTTCAAACACATCGAGGTACGCGCAGCCGAGCTGCCCGCTTTTGAGCGCTGCGATCAGCGCGGGCTCGTCGACGACGCGGCCGCGCGCAACGTTGATGAGCGCAGCACCCCGCGGCAGTTCGGCGAGCGTGCCGGCATTGACTAGATGGTGCGTTTCCCTGGTGTACGGGCACGCCAGGACGAGCCACTGGCAGCGCCGCAGCAATTCAGCGAACTTTGCCAGCGGATGAATTTCATCCAGCGGATCGTTGGCGTTCTTCGGCGTGCGGCGGATACCGATCACATGCATGCCGACCGCCTGGCAGAAGCGCGCGATCGGCATGCCGATGTTGCCCAGGCCCACGACCATTACGGTCTGCCCGCGCAAATCGGCGGGCACCTGGTCGCCGCGCATCGGTTCCCACGCGTGGCGATGCTGCGCGTCGAGCCAGCGCGGAAAGCGGCGCGCGAGCATCAGCAATCCCGCAATCGCCGTCTGCGCGACCGGCTCGGCGTTGGTGCCGGCCGAAGTCGTAAGCTTCACGCCGCGCGCGAGCAGCGGCGGCACAAACACGTGCTGCTCGATGGCGGTGCTGTGGAAATGCGCCCATTTCAGGTTGCTTGCCGCGACCAGCGTGTCCCCGAAACTCTTGAAGAGCCCCGAGAAACGGACGTCGCGCGTCGACATCGTCACTTCGATGCGATCGCAATCGGCCTGCGCCAGCCGCATCTCCGGATCGTCCGGCAAGTGCAGAACGTCCGGCTTGAGCCCGGCACGTCGCGCGACTTCGTCAAGTTGACTGGCGTAATTCGCGACAAATCTTTTGGACAGCAGCATTCCGGTCATGCAATCTTCCCTGACTATGCGGCGGAGTTTTTCCCCGCGGAGTTCGGCACGTGCGTCTATTCGCTAAGCCGCCTTCTTCACTCGCAGTTCAATCCTCAACCCGGCGCGCAACTTGAGATTTTCCGCTTCCGCCGGCGCAAACCCGATATCGTGGAAAACGCTGCCGCTGCCGCGTGTGATTTTCAGTCGTTGGCTCATGATTGCCTTCGTTGCGGTATCAGTTCCCTGAATCGCCGTCGGGCAAGTTCCATGTCGGGCTTGGGCGTCTTGCTTGCCTTTTTCTGTAAGGCGTGCAGCACTTATATCGCTTCGGCAAACCGGGCAACGTAGATCACGCGAAAAGCGCCGCCATCACGCACTTCTCGATTGCCCAGCCTTGAGGATATCGCGAGAGCCGATGTCGAACGGGGTTACGTAGACTGACTCTACAGCAACGGACCTATCTTTTTCAGCGGATCGAGATTCTTCGACCCCAAAATACATCTTGATGATAATCCCGTAAAAGCGGCTGATTTCAGGCATTGACGCTGATTTCTCTCAGGTTCGGAAACACGTCTTCAGGTGTCTTGCCGGTTAACCGCAGATAGAGCGCATCAGGGCATAAGTCTATCTTGTCACTCCAGGCGATTTCTCAATATTCACCAATATGAACATTCTCGAAAGCGCTGTAGTCATTCCATAGTTTAAAGACGCCTTTGTCAGCCAAGTCCGAAAGATCGACTTCACCTTCCATTCCATCTGAGTAGCGAAGCCACAATCGGTAATGGGGCAGTGCTCTTACGTCAACTGGTTTGAACATATTGAATCTCCGTTTTAGGCGCTCCACCGGCCGGCGGCAATTATGCCACGCGCGCGGGTGTGCGCAGGCCGTCGCCTGCCATGGCTCGGCGGTATGGCAATAGACCTCGGTGCGGTTGCAGGTCGAGATGATCGCGGCCTCCTTGACCGGATGACGGTCGACCGGGTGCGCACCCGAATGATAGGCGCGAACCAACCCTACGTACCCGGGTAGCCGAATGTGCCATTTTGGCACCCATGTGGTATACCGTCGCAACGGTAGCCGGCTACCCACCGTGGAACGATCAGCGTTTGACCGCGGGCCCCATTCATCTGATTGCGGCTATTTAATTCTCGATATGACTAACCAGGCTGTTGCTCGACGTAATGATGCGCGTGTAACTGCGCGGGTGCCCAAAAAAGTCCAGGATCGGCTGCAGTATGCGGCTGACCTGACGGGGGCAACGCTGAATCAGTTTTTAGTTCAGTCCGCGCTGAAGGAGGCGGAAGCGATCATCGAGAAGGAGAACCTTATTTCGCTTTCCAAGCGCGATGCCGAGGTTTTCTTTCGAGCGCTTGCCAATCCGCCGGCCAGCACGGCGGCCTTTAAGAAGGCAGCAGCACGCTTTACGGAGAAGTTTGATGCTGCAAGTCAGCGAATTGAGTGGTCGCCACGACAGGGCGTCGTTCGACGGCGGAAAACCCGAGCTAAATAATTACCTCTGGCAGATTGCCGGGCAGCATGTCAGGAAGAGCCTCGCCAGAGTCTACGTCGCGCATGAAGAGAGCGACTCGGGCCGTATAGTCGCTTTTTACTCGCTGAACGGCTGCGAGATACGGAGCGAAGAGTTACCAGAACAGATCAGGATGAAACCGTCGTTTGTCGGTTCCGCGCCGAATTACTGAGTATTACGAAACCGGATGACAGTCCGGTTTCGCTCGACGCCCCCCTCGCCCCCCAGGGAGATCGGCTTGGAAGTGAGGGCCGGGCTGGGCGCAGAAACTCAGATGCCCATCGCCTCAATGCCGAACGCAGGCGCTGCCTGGATCATATGCCTGTCGTTGGTGTAGACGAGCCGCAGCCCATGCTCGCGGGCACAAGCGAGATGCAATGCGTCCGCCGCGCGGATAGTGATCCGTTTGCTCAGCGTCCGCAGAGATTCCGCGGCATCCACGACCAGGCGCTCTGTGACGGAAAGCCACGTCCATAGCCCGGCCGCGCAATCGTCGGTAAACTGTGCCGAGACTTCGTGAAACTCGCGCTCCGAGAAAGCGCCTTCGCGCCACTTGCGATGGAAAACACCGGCCACCTCAATCCGGCCGAGTGCGCAGCAGTGCACGCGCGCCAGCGTTTCGGCGAGACGCCGGACAGCATCACTTTCCGGTTCGTCGACGTAGAACTTGGCAATGTAAGCGGAGTCGAAGTAACTCACTTCCGGTCCCGGTCTTCAGAAACCGCTTGCGTGCTGTTTGTGCCCCCCTTGAGCGAGCCGAGCATGCGTGAGTAACCTCGACGCAGCTTACGCGCCGCAAAGGGATTGACTGCTGCGTTTGCCTCAACCGGCACGATTCGAGCGACCGCCTTGCCGCGGTCGGTCACGGTGATGGCGCCGAGCTTTTCGCTGCGCCTGACCCACTCGCCGGTCTTCTCGTGCAGCTCGCGAATCGAAATTGATTTCATGTGTCACATTGTGTCACATTCGATAGCTGCACGCAAGCAGCCTTCCCGGCATCCTGAGATCGTAATTCAGTCCGGACCTTCATCGCGGCGCCTTGCGTGCAAGTGGTTCCATTAGGCAAGAGAAGCGCTGCCGAAAGTGGTTTCCCGGAATACGTTCGTGGATGCACAATCGACAAACCATTCATGCCGCGGAACATCCCATCGTCTCAACGGCGGTGATTGCTTGGCACAGGAGGGCCATCAGTCTTGAAAGTATTAACCTAATAGGTTATGATCGCAATGTGGAAAAGAAGAAACCTAACTATCTGTTACCCGATGTGCTGGCAATCGTCGCTGCTCGTAGCGTTGATGCTTTTACTGCGACAGCTTTGCATGAGGCTTGGGATTTGGGGCTTACTTCCGAAGGTGCGGTCGCCGTGGTGCTGGGTCTTCGGCAAACGGATTTCTATAAGAGCATGACCACTCATGCCAATCACCGTATTTGGCAAGACGTTTATCACGCTGATCTGGAATCCGGCTTGAAGGCTTATATCAAGCTGACGCTACGTGAGAATGGAATTGTTGTTATTCAATTTAAGGAGAAATGAGATGCGGCACTTGTGCTTGAATTGCGAAAAGGCCGACATGGTGCGCGGCAAGAAAGACAAGGTGGTCGATTACCGTGGCGTGCAAATTACGATTACCGCGGTGGATGGCTGGCATTGCCCCAAGTGTGGTGAATGCGAATTTGCCAGCGGTGAAGGCAAGCGCTATGCGAAAACAGTGGAACAACGACGCGAAGCAATAGACAAAGTAGAGTCGGCGGAACTGGCGCGTATTCGCAAAAAACTCAAACTGTCTCAAAAACAAGCCGCCGCGATTGCAGGAGGAGGAATTAATGCTTTTTCACGTTATGAACATGGCAAGTCCAAGCCGGTTGCGGCAGTAGTCAATCTGTTCCGTATTCTGGATAAACATCCGGAACTCGTAGAGGAAATTCGTTAACGATTGCGGCGGACGCTGGCAAAAGGGGACACCCCTTTTCCCCGGCGCTTCGAGCGCCGGTGTCGAACGGAGTTTACCGGACCACTTTCGTGGATGCACAATCGACAATTTAATCCCAGACGCGGAACATCTCTTCGTTTCAACGGCTGCGGTCGCGTCGTACATTGGGCCAGTTTCGACAGGGGGATCCGGAAGGGAGCCGATGCCCTTCGCCAACCCTCTGTCATTGCGTCGTTCCGCGCTCCAGTCGAAGCCGCTGCCCGGCACGCTGTCGAAAGCGCCCTTTCGACAGCCCAGCGTGCCTGGTACAACAGATTGAAAAAATGAGGGTACTGCCGACTTGCGGAATTTGCCGATCTGGATTTTCTCAATCGGCAAAAGGGTTTACATAACCGATCTTATACGACAATGTTTATTCACAGCTTTCATCGTTCTCGCCAGTCGCCACGCAACCACACTAATTCAACACCGTTCACATGCGTCTTGACGCCCGGGCGTTTGGCTTGCTCGCATCAATAGTAAAAGCATACTCCGCCTTTTTTATTCGCGCCAGACTCATGCATATAGCATGAGCCCAGGAAACGGCGGTGATGAGAGACTTTTTCATTAGATTGGACGGAATCGTCAGAACCAGCATCCGTTGGAACTCGGCTCTTTTCTTGACGAATTAGTGAGCTACCAATCGGTGCCCCAAGTGTTCCAGCATGATCATGGCTTGCGGCGCGGTGTACTCGATTTCGGCGCCGGTCGCATATTCGCGTCCACCCGCCATCCCGCGGAGGTGTTCGCGAGGATATAGGTATGGCGGCCCCTTTCAGTTTCGTCGGTAAATTCGCCTCGCGAAATATGCGGACTGCCGCTAAACGACGCGAATACCATCTCCGTATCGCGCGAGCAGCGTGTCGTTGGTCAACAGCGTAAGCGGCTCTACGACGCTTTGCGCAACGAGCAGCCGGTCGAACGGGTCCCGATGGATGTTCGCAAGCTGCACCACTCGCGCCGCATGCGCGCCAGTCACGGGAAGCTCGACGAAACCCATCCGCGGCAAGGCCGCCAGCAAGGCCGGTACATCGACGCGGAAATCCTTGCGCCTCAGCGCGCTCTTGATGGCGATCTCCCAGATGCTTGCCGCGCTGTAGTAAACCTCGTTGGCGGGGTCCTCAATCAGCGCCCGCGCGGCAATCGGCTGCTGCTCGCCGCTGCCCATAGCAGCAGGTGCGTGTCGACC
>JAYVME010000288.1:0-4210 GCA_043759115.1 Betaproteobacteria bacterium
GGCTGCCGGCACTGACTGACTTCGGGCGGCGCAGCGCCCGCTTGTGCGAGTTGAATGTCGTCGAGCAGGTGGTCAACGTCTGCCAGACGTCCATCCTGAGAGATGCGTGGGAACGCGGCCAGGAACTCACCGTACACGGGTGGATCTACGGACTGCACGACGGGCTGTTAAGCGACTTGAATACCACGGTAACCCGTCAGGATGAAGTGATATCCAGTTATGAGGCGGCGCTGGCGGCGCTGCCGAGCGCAAGCGCCGCATGAATCTCGGGCAATCGCGCGCCGTCAATCCGTCTTGAGCGTGTCAAGCCAGATGGCGAGCCCCTGCGCATTAAGCTCGATGTCGCCGGCGAAAACTTCGATTACCGCATCGCGCGTAAGCCGCCAGCCGTAGCGCCGCGCTTCGCCCATTATTATTTCGGTTACGCCGGCCATGAGGCGCGCATGTCGCGCGGTGCCGGCATCGCGCTCGCGGCGCGCGACTTGTTCGTGCGCGTCAACCAGGCGATGCATATCGTCGGCGAGGCGCGCGATATCGTGCACCCGGCTGTAGTGCGTGACATAGACCGCGCCCGGATTCAGTTCCCGGATCAGCTCGAGCGAGCGATGTTCCGCCGCGGGATCGAACTGGGTCGGGCTCGAAGTCGGGAATATGAACTGGCGCCCGTCGCAATCGAGTTCGCGGTAGGAGAGCCCGAACGTGTCGCCCGCGAACAAATGCCCCGATTTCGAGTCGAGCACGCAAACGTGATGGCGCGCGTGGCCCGGCGTGTCGTAAAACACGAACTCGCGGCCATTCAAGGCAATGGTTGACCCGTGCGGCGTTTCGGTCACGCGCTCGCGCGGCACCGGTTTGATCCGCCCGTAAGTACGCTCCATCCCCTCTGCGCCATAGACGGCGCGCGTGCTCGCAATCAGTTGGGTGGGATCGACAATGTGCCGTGCGCCGCGCGGATGTACGGTCAGCTGCGCGTTGGGCAATTGCGACAGCAATAACCCGGCGCCGCCGGCGTGATCAAGATGAATGTGCGTGAGGATCACGAAATCGACCTGCCGCGGAGTCAGGCCCTTGTCGCGCAAGGCTTGCAACACGCGCGGCACCGAACTGTTGACGCCCGTATCGACGATCGCGGCGCGGCCGCCCTCGACTATCAGATGTATCGCATCAAGCCGCGGCCGCAGGTAACCGGAGTCGATCGCGCTGATGCCAAAATCGTAATCGGTGACGTGGGATATGGGCATGAGTCGGGACGCCGGTCATGGACTGTGAACGACGTATATTCTAACCGCGCGTTGCGGCGCGACCGTGGTATCGAATTTCCACGTACAATGTAACAATTCTGTAATGCAAGATGGTTAGAGTCTGTCTCATTGATATCCGCGTGCAGACTCCGGTCATGGCCGCAACGACAGTGTGAAGGCAATCCTGGCGGGAACGCCGGCATCCGGCAATGGCTAAACGTTACGTCACACCCGAGCTCTATCTCAATCGCGAGCTGGGACAGCTTGAATTCAACCGCCGCGTGCTGGCGCTGGCCGAAGACCGCGGCGTGCCTGCGCTGGAGCGCCTGCGCTTCCTGTGCATAGTCGACAGCAACCTCGATGAATTTTTCGAGATCCGGGTGGCGGGCCTCAAGGAGGAAATCGCCGCCAACGCGCCGGCCGGACCCGACGGCATTGCGCTAAGCGAAGTATTTCGCCAGGTCACGGCCAAAGCGCAGGACCTCGTGGCGCGTCAATACCAGCTGCTCAACGAAGAACTGTTTCCGCAACTCGCGGCTGAGGGCATACGCTTCCTGCGCCGCAGTAAATGGAACGCGGCGCAAAAGGAGTGGGTCAGGGAATATTTTTTCCGCCAGCTCATGCCGGTGCTGACGCCGCTCGGGCTGGACCCCGCGCATCCGTTTCCGAAGCTGCTGAACAAAAGCCTCAATTTCGTGATCGAACTCGAGGGCAAGGACGCGTTCGGACGCAAGTCGAGCATGGCCATCGTGCAGGCGCCGCGCGTGCTGCCGCGCGTGATCGCGATGCCGCGTTCGATTGCCGGTTGCGAGTACGGTTTCGTCTTTCTCTCCTCGATCCTGCACGCGCACGTCGCCGAGCTGTTTCCCGGCATGGCGGTGCTCGGCTGCTACCAGTTCCAGCTCACGCGCAACAGCGACCTGTATATCGACGAGGAAGAGTTGCGCGAGCTGAAAAGCCTGAGGAAGGCGCTGCAGGGCGAGTTGACGCAGCGCCAGTTCGGCGACAGCGTGCGCCTGGAAGTCACCGATTTGTGCCCGCCGCGCATGGCCGATGCGCTGCTGCTGCAGTTCGGCCTGACGCGTGACGATCTCTACCAGGTCAACGGGCCGGTCAACATGGTGCGCCTGATGCAGATTCCGGAACAGGTCGATCGGCCGGATCTCAAGTTTCCGCTGTTCGAGTCCGCGATGCCGCGTGAACTCGCCAAACAGCAGAATATTTTCGACGCTATCCGCAAGGGCGACATCCTGTTGCACCAGCCCTACCAGTCGTTCATGCCGGTAGTGGACTTTCTGAAAGAGGCCGCCAACGATCCGCAGGTCGTCGCCATCAAGCAGACGGTGTACCGCACCGGCGCCCAGTCGGAGATGATGGAGCTCTTGATTCAGGCCGCGCGCAACGGCAAAGCGGTGACGGTGGTGGTCGAGCTGATGGCGCGCTTCGACGAGGAAGCCAATATCAACTGGGCGCAGCGCCTCGAGGAAGTCGGCGCGCACGTCGTGTACGGCGTCGTCGGGCACAAGACGCACGCCAAAATGGCGCTGGTGGTGCGGCGCGAAGGCGACCATCTGCGGCGCTATGTCCATCTCGCAACCGGCAATTACCATTCGCGCACGGCACGGCTCTACACCGACTTCGGGCTGTTTACCTGCAACGAGGAAATCGGCTCCGACGTAAGCGAAGTATTCATGCAGCTCACCGGGCTCGGCAAGGCGCTAAAATTGAAGCACCTGCTGCAATCGCCGTTCACGCTGCATCAACGCACGCTGAAATCGATTCAGACGGAGGCGAAGAATGCGCGCGAGGGCAAAAAAGCACGCATCATCGCCAAGATGAATGCGCTGCTTGAACCCGAGATCATCGCCGCACTTTACGATGCGTCGCAAGCCGGCGTCAGGATCGATTTGATCGTGCGCGGCGTGTGCGCCTTGCGCCCGGGAGTCGCGGGCGTATCGGAGAACATCCGCGTACGTTCGGTGCTCGGGCGTTTTCTCGAGCATTCGCGCATCTTTTATTTTCACAATGCCGGCGCGGAGGACGTCTACCTGTCGAGCGCCGACTGGATGGACCGCAACTTTTTCCGGCGCATCGAAGTGTGCTTTCCGGTGCTCGATGCGCGGCTCAAGAAACGCGTGATCCGCGAGGGGCTCAAGCCCAGCCTCGAACGCGATATCGACGTCTGGGAAATGGGTGCGGACGGCCAGTACAAACATTGCAAGCGCGCGCGCGGCAAGACCCCACACGTGCAGACCCTGTTGCTGGAGGAACTCACCGGGAAATCGCCGGCGTAGCATGCGCCCGCTCCGCGTGTTGATGCGCGCAGAAGTCCCACGCTTTATGCCCCTCGAAACCGAACTCAAGCTGCAGATCGACCCGCGGCATATTGCGCGACTGGCCGATCACCCACTCCTCAAAAGCGGGACACAGCGCGCCACGCGCAAGCTGTACAGCGTTTATTACGATACGCCCGATCTCGACCTGTGGCGCGCCGGTGTCTCGTTGCGGCTGCGGCGCAGCGGCAGGCGCTGGATGCAAACCGTTAAAAGCGGCGGCAGCGTGGCGGCGGGACTGCACCAGCGTCTGGAAATCGAAACCGCAATAAGAAAACCATTGCTGGATTTTGATGCGTTGGAGGCAAGTGAGGTGGCGGCGTATTTTTCCTCCCTTGAATTACGCGCGCGATTGAAACCGCTGATCGTCACGGAGTTTACGCGCGCGAGCTGCGTGCTCGCACCCGCCGACGGCGTCGCGATCGAAGCAAGCATCGACCGCGGCCTCATCAGGAGCGGGAACGCAACCGCGCCGATCTGCGAGCTCGAACTCGAAGTGAAAGAAGGCCCGGCGTGGCGCGCCTATCAGGCGGCGATGCAGTTGCTGGCAGCAGCGCCATTGCGGGTCGAAGACCGCTCAAAAGCGGAACGTGGCATCGCGCTTTATAGCGGTGATCCGCAGAAGCCGGGCAAGGC
>JAYVME010000289.1:0-9554 GCA_043759115.1 Betaproteobacteria bacterium
ATAACCGATGGCGCCGCCCGCCCCCGCCCGGTTGACCACCAGCACGTTGGTATTGAGTTGCCTGGACATGCCGTCGGCCAGCACGCGCGCGGTCACGTCCGCCGACGTGCCGGCGGGAAACAGCACCGTCAGCTCGATGGGTTTGCCATCCGGGAAATCTTCCTGCGCGCGCGCGGTCGCCGTCACGGTCGCGATCAACGCGATGACTGCCGCCAGGCGTGCGAAGACGGGAAGGCTTCGTGCCGGACTTGCGTTTGGCATGCCTTGATTTCCTCCTGCGATATGCGCGGAACCGGCGTTCACCGCAGCATGCGCGGTGCGACACGCATCGAGGTGACCCCGGGCGCCATCCAAATCGATTCTAGCATGCGACGCGCCGGCGCTTCGCGCGTCGCATGCGACGTCAGCGCCGCTGGTTCTGGATCGCGCGATACCCGATATCGTGTCGCATTTGCATGCCATCGAAGCGTATCGGCTCCGCCACCTCATAGGCGCGGCATTGCGCCGTTTTTACGTTATGGCCAAGCGCTGTCACGCACAGCACGCGTCCGCCGGTGGCCACGACGTTTTTGCCGTCGAGCGCGGTGCCCGAGTGAAACACGTGATAATCATCGCCCGGCTGAGGTAACCCGGTGATGGCATCGCCCTTACGCGGCGTGTCGGGGTAGCCGTAAGCCGCGAGTACGACGCCCAATGCGGCGCGCGGATCCCACTCGACTTCGATTTTATCCAGCGTGCCAGCGAGCGCATGCTCGAGCAGCGCCAGGAGATCGCTTTTCATGCGCAGAATAATCGGTTGGGTTTCCGGATCGCCCAGCCGGCAGTTGAACTCGACCACGCGCACCTGCCCGCCTTTGTCTATCATCAGGCCGGCATAAAGAAAGCCGACGAATGGCATACCGTCTTGTTCCATGCCGGCGATCGCCGGCTGGATCACTTCGCGCATCACTTTGGCATGCACGCTGGGCGTCACCACCGGGGCCGGCGAATACGCGCCCATGCCGCCGGTGTTCGGGCCCGCGTCGCCGTCCTGCAATCGCTTGTGGTCCTGGCTCGTTGCCAGCGCCAGCGCCTGCCGGCCGTCGACCATGACGATGAAGCTCGCTTCCTCGCCGTCGAGAAACTCCTCGATCACGACGCGCGCGCCCGCCGCGCCCATCCGGTTGGTCACCAGCATCATGTCAATCGCGGCGTGCGCCGCCTTAAGATCGGCCGCCACTACCACCCCTTTACCCGCAGCAAGACCATCGGCCTTGATCACGATCGGCGCGCCACGCTCGTCAATGTAGCGGTGTGCGGCCTGCGCGTCGGTGAACGTTTGATATGCGGCGGTCGGGATGCGATGGCGCTGCATGAATGCTTTCGCGAAATCCTTGGAGCTTTCGAGTTGCGCGGCACGCTGGGTCGGGCCGAAAATCCTGAGTCCCGCAGCCTGGAACGCGTCCGTAATCCCGGCGGCAAGCGGCGCCTCCGGTCCGACCACCGTCAACGCGATCTGCTCTCGTTTAGCGAACTCGATGAGCCGTGCGTGATCGACGATATCGAGATTCTCGACGCCGTCCTCCAGCGCGGTACCCGCATTGCCCGGCGCCACGAATACTTTCGATACGCGCGGCGACTGTGCAAGCTTCCATGCCAGCGCATGTTCGCGACCGCCGCCGCCGATGACGAGGAGCTTCATGGGTGAATGCGTGAAGGGTGAAGGGTGAAGGGGAAAAACCAACCGCACAGATGCTGCGGGTAAAGCGTTTCGGTTTCGTTCCCTTCACCCTTCACTCTTCACCCTTCACTCGTCTAATGGCGAAAATGCCGGCGACCGGTGAACACCATCGCGATGCCGCGCTCGTCCGCCGCGGCTATCACTTCCTCGTCACGCAGGCTGCCGCCGGGCTGTATCACGGCAATCGCACCCGCCTCGGCAACGACATCCAGACCGTCGCGAAACGGAAAGAACGCGTCCGAGGCCACGACCGACCCCGCCAGAGAAAGCTTGGCGTTGCCGGCTTTGATTGCTGCGATGCGCGCCGAATCGACGCGGCTCATCTGACCCGCGCCGACGCCCAGCGTTTGACCTTTGCCGCAAAATACGATGGCATTGGATTTCACGAACTTGGCGACGCGCCACGCAAACAAGAGATCGTCCTGCTGCTGCTGCGTGGGTTGCTTTTTCGTCACAACCTTGAGGTCTGCCGCGCTGACGCTGAAATTATCGGCTGTTTGCACGAGCAGCCCGCCACCGACGCGCTTCATCTCGAATGCGTTGGCGCCGGCGGCAAGCGGCACTTCCAGCACGCGCACGTTCTCTTTTTTTGCGAGCGCGGCTTTGGCGTCCACCGACACCTTGGGCGCGATCAGGACTTCGACAAATTGCTCGGCCACAGCAGCGGCGGTCGCCGCGTCGAGCTCGCGATTGAACGCGATGATGCCGCCAAACGCCGAGGTCGGATCGGTCGCCAAGGCGAGGCGATAGGCGTCAAGCGTATTGGATGCGATCGCCACGCCACACGGATTTGCATGCTTGATGATCACGCAGGCCGGTTGCGAAAATGTCTTTACGCACTCCCACGCAGCGTCGGCGTCGGCAATGTTGTTGTAAGAAAGTTCCTTGCCCTGCAGCTGTGCGTAGCGGGCAAGGCTGCCCGGCGCGGGATCGGGATCCGTGTAAAACGCGGCGTTCTGATGCGGGTTCTCGCCGTAGCGCAACGTTTGAGAGAGATCGAAATTGAGGTTCAACCGCTGCGGAAAAATTGCGCGCGCGCCGTCCGCGCCGAGAGCCGTCAGGTAATTGCTGATTGCGCCGTCGTACGCAGCCGTGTGCGAAAACGCCTTTTGCGCGAGTTTGA
Organism: Betaproteobacteria bacterium; assembly: GCA_043759115.1. Classification (GTDB taxonomy): domain Bacteria; phylum Pseudomonadota; class Gammaproteobacteria; order Burkholderiales; family SG8-41; genus PALSA-1004. Next base: position 2,844 of record JAYVME010000289.1, read on the forward strand.
AACGTGTCGTCTCACCGACCGCGCCATTCGCGGTGCGCATTTCGTTGAGTATTGCGCCGTAATCGGCGGGATCGGTTACCACCGCGACATGCGCGTGATTCTTGGCCGCGCTGCGCACCATCGCGGGTCCGCCAATGTCAATATTCTCGATCGCCTCGTCGAGTGTGCAACCCGCACGGGCGACCGTCTGGCTGAAAGGATACAGGTTGACCACCACCAGATCGATCGGTGCTATGCCGGCGCTGTTGATCGCGCCGACATGCGCGGGCATATCGCGGCGCGCCAATATCCCGCCGTGAATTTTCGGGTGCAGCGTCTTGACCCGGCCGTCGAGCATCTCCGGAAAACCCGTGTGGTCGGACACCTCGGTTACGCTGATACCGCTCTCGCGCAACAACCTGGCCGTGCCGCCGGTGGACAACAGGGCAACGCCGAAACCGGCGAGGCCGCGCGCGAATTCAATGAGCCCGGTCTTGTCGGAAACGCTGAGCAGCGCGGTTTTGATTACAGACATGATACCGGGTGAGCGGTGAACTGTAAGCGGTAAGCAGTAATGTCCACCGCGGTATTGTAACGGTGCAAGCGGCTCACCGTTTACCGCTTACCCTTTAATCCCGTGCGCCTTCATTTTCTTGCGCAGCGTGTTGCGATTGATACCCAGCACCTGCGCGGCGTGCGATTGATTGCCGCGCAGCTTGTGCAAGACCGATTCGAGCAGCGGCTTTTCCACGCTGTTGATCACCATGTCGTAGACGCCGCGCGCTTTCTCCCCGTCCAGATCCTTGAAATAGCCATCGATGGCCTTGCGCACGAAGCGCGCCATTTCATTCTCGTTCATCATCATGCCGCGAGTTCCTCAACATAATTAAGCCGCTGGCCGTAGCTGGCCAGTTCCCCGAAAAATTCATCGACCGCCGCCAGTTGCTCGGCGCAGGCCGGTAATTGATTCATCGCATGACGGAACGCCGCGGAACCCGCGAGCCCCTTGGTGTACCACGAGATATGTTTGCGCGCCATGCGCACCCCGGTGTGTTCGCCATAGAAAGCATAAAGATCATGCAGATGCGCGACCAGCACGCGATGAATTTCCACAACCTCCGGGGGCGGCAGATGCGTGCCGGTCCGCAGATAGTGCTCGATCTCGCGGAATATCCACGGCCGGCCCTGCGCCGCCCGCCCTATCATCACCGCATCGGCGCCGGTGTATGCCAGTACGTGTTTGGCTTTTTCCGGCGTCGTGATGTCGCCATTGGCAATCACCGGGATACGCACCGCGGCTTTGACCGCGGCAATCGTGTCGTATTCAGCGTCTCCGGTGTAAGCGCAGGCGCGCGTGCGGCCGTGTACCGCTAGAAGTTGTATGCCCGCATCCTCGGCGAGCCTGGCAACGCTGACCGCATTACGGTTGCCGCGGTCCCAGCCGGTGCGTATCTTGAGCGTGACCGGAACGCTGACGGCGCGCACGACCGCTTCGACGATACGCTTGACCAGCGGCTCGTTTTGCAGGAGTGCCGAGCCGGCCATCACGTTGCACACTTTTTTCGCCGGGCAGCCCATGTTGATGTCGATGATCTGCGCACCCGCATCGACGTTGTATCGCGCGGCCTCGGCCATCATGGCCGGATCGGCACCGGCGATTTGCACCGAAATCGGATCAACTTCGCCTTCGTGATTGGCGCGGCGGCGGGTTTTTTCGCTTCCCCACAGCAGCGAATTGCTGGCGACCATTTCCGACACCGCCATCCCCGCGCCCATCCGTTTGCACAATTGGCGGAACGGCCGGTCGGTGACACCGGCCATGGGCGCGACCACCAGATTGTTCTTGAGTTGATAGGGGCCGACGCGCATGGGGAGGATAAGTTTTTATCGCTGCGAAAATTCGGGGAAAGGGCGTAATTGTAATCGCCTCGCCGCGGCAAGAAAAGCGTCCTGTGAAAATTTTTACTCAGCCATGAATGCCGAACATCATGCGACGCACCAGGAAATTTTTTGCGGATGGGATGCCGCTTAATGCGGCGAGCGCCACGCCGCGCAGACGATCCAGCAACGGGATATCGTTGGAAAACAACCGGATCAGCGTATCCGTGAACAAAATGGTCGCGTTTCGATCAAAACGTCGTTGCGAGAAATAAGCATTCAGCATTGCCGCGTTGCCGGGATCGCGCACATCGCGCGCCACCAGCGCAAGTTCCCAGGCGTCGCGTAAGCCAAGATTGAATCCCTGACCCGCGACCGGATGCAAGGTTTGTGCCGCATTGCCGATCAGCACGCTACGCGGCGCCACCGGCTGCCGCGCGTGTCTCAAAATGAGGGGAAACACCTGCCGCTTGCCCAGCACACGGAACGCACCGAGCGCCGCGCCGAACGTCGCGCGCAATTGAGCGCAAAACCCGGCATCGTCAAGCGCCGCCAGTTCGCCGACGCGCTCCGGGCGCGCGGTCCACACCAGCGACCACCCGCGGCGTGTCGGTAATAACGCGAGCGGGCCGTCACGTGTAAACCGTTCGAAAGCACGGTTTTGGTGCGGCTCATCGCTTGCCACGTCACAGACTAATGCCGACTGCCGGTAATCGCGTTCTTCGACGCGCGCCAAATGCAGGCGGTCCCCGCCATCGGCAACCACGACCAGGCGCGCGTCAAGTCGCCGCGTCACGCTGTCGCAATCGACGATCACGGCAGCTAAATTAGAGTCGCCTTCGACTTCACGCGCGGTGCAGCCAGTCATGACTTCCACCCCGCTGCCTGCGAGGGCGGTGGCGAGCGAGCGCTGTAGCGCGACATAGCAGACAACATAGCCGAGCGCCGGCACCTGCGCTTCAGCCGCGCCAAACTCGACCCGGCCGAAACGCTGCTGCTGCGAAACCACGATATGTTCGATCGGAGTGACGTCCGGCAGGGATTGCCATGCGCCGAGTCGCTCGAGGATAAGGCGGCTGCCGTGCGACAGCGCAATCATGCGTGCATCATCGCCACCGGCGCCGGGCGACCGCGCCTCAAGCAGCGCAATACGGTGAGCGCCGCCGCGCAGACCCAGCGCTAACGCTACACCCACGGGGCCACCGCCGGCTATGACAATGTCGTAGTCTTCAGCCACGCATCACGGCTTCGTCACCGTCATTCACGCATCAGGGCTTCGATGTCGGCGACCGTTTTCGGCGCCGCCTGCGTCAGCACTTCATGGCCGGTCGTGGTGACCGCCACGTCGTCCTCGATGCGGATGCCGATGTTGGCATACTGTTTAGGCACGCCGGCGCCGGCGCGGATATAACAGCCCGGTTCCACCGTCAACACCATCCCCGGTTCGAGCTTGCGCCAGTCACCCGCGTGCTTGTATTCGCCCGCGTCGTGCACGTCGAGTCCCAACCAATGCCCGGTACGGTGCATATAGAATTTCTTGTAGTCACCGGTCTCGATCACCTGGTCGACGCCGCCTGCGCACAAGCCGAATTCGATCAAACCCTGCACGAGTACACGCACCGCCGCATCATGCGGCGCGTTCCACGCCGCCCCCGGCGCGACCTGCGCAATCGCCGCCGCCTGCGCCGCCAGCACCAGCTGATAAACATCGCGCTGCGCGGCGTCGAACTTGCCGTTAACCGGAAACGTGCGGGTGATGTCGGACGCATACCCATCGACCTCGCAGCCGGCATCGATTAACAAGAGATCGCCGGCTTTGAGCACGGCATCGTTTTGCACGTAATGCAGCACGCAGGCGTTGGCCCCGCCGGCGACGATCGACGTGTATGCCGGTGCCTGCGCGCCGCCGCGACGGAATTCGTGCAGCAATTCAGCTTCGATCTCGTATTCGGCGCGGCCGGGCCTCGTCGCACGCATCGCACGCTGGTGGGCCGCCGTCGATATCTGCGCGGCGCGCCGCATGGTTGTCAGCTCGTGCGCATCCTTGACGAGCCGCATGTCATCGAGGAGCGCGCGCACATCAGTGATCGTTTCCGGCGCGGTGACGCCATTGCGCACCTGGGCGCGAACCGCATTAAGCCAGCCCAGCACGCGCGCGTCCCACCGCTCGTCATCGCCAAGATGACAGTAGAGCTGCGGCTGACCGGCGAGCAGTTTGGGCAGCACGGCATCGAGTTCGCCGATGGCCTGGGCATCGTCAAAGCCGAAGACTGCGCGCGCCGCATCGGGGCCGTAACGAAAACCGTCCCAGATTTCACGCTCGAGGTCCTTGCCGCGGCAAAACAGCACGCTCGTGGGCTCGGCTCCCGCGATCACCACCAGCACCGACTCGGGCTCGGTAAAGCCCGTCAGGTAGTAAAAATAACTGTCGTAGCGGTAAGGGTAATGCGAATCGCGATTGCGCGTCCGCTCCGGCGCCGTCGGAATAACGGCAATACCGCGCTGCATGCGCTGCGCGAGCCGTGCGCGGCGTTCCGCGTAAACCGGAGAAATAGGACGGGGGTTTTGAGCTTCGGACATGCGCGAATTATACGCCGCGCGCGGCGGGCCCCTGTTTAGGGAGCCCCGAATGCCCGCTTGTTCGCTGACTCCTTAGCGGGCGGCGAGTTCGCGGTCGAGTTGGGCCAGCCGCGCGGGCGTGCCAATATCGCACCAGCGCCCCGCATAATGCTCGCCGCTTACGTGCCCCGCCGCGATAGTTTCGCGCAACAGCGGCGCGAGTTTTACCTTCGTGCCGCGCGCGATACGCTCAAACATAGCCGTGCTATACGCGGCAATGCCACTGAACGTAAAGCGCGCGCCGTCCAGCGCGACTTCTCCCTCGCGCAACGCAAAATCACCGGCCGGGTTGTGTTCGGGATTATTGACCAGCACCAGATGCGCAACGCCGTCCTGCCGTTGCAGGCGTTCAACCGCGCGCGCCAGCTGCGCATAATCGTAGTCGCTGAAAACATCCGCGTTGACCGCGGCGAAATGCGCGCCGCCCAGCAACGGCAGCGCGTAGGCGATGCCGCCGGCGGTTTCAAGCGCCTCCTCTTCGCGCGAATAGACGATATCGACCCCGAAGTGCGCGCCGTTGCCGAGCGCCGCCTCGATCAACCCGCCAAGATGCGCGCAATTGATGACGATCTGACCAAAGCCGGCGGCGGCTAATTTTTCGAGGTGCCGGACGATCAGCGGCTTGCCGCCAACCACGAGCAGTGCTTTGGGAATGTTGTCGGTCAGTGGACGCATGCGCTCACCCCGCCCGGCCGCCAAGATAATCGCTTTCACAATAGGTTCCGGAGCCCGCGCATCGTTAGTCCGGCGCCGCACGTCCGGGCGCATCCAGGTTCGCGATCAAAATGAATAGCCGGCGCGCGCCGGGGTCGTGCCTTCAATCTCGTCGAGCAGCACGCGCAGCGGTTTCAATGCGCCATAGCGCGCGGCGACTGCGCGCACATAGCCGATGAAGCGCGGCGTATCCTCAAGATAGCCACTTTTGCCGTCACGGTAATTGAGGCGCGCGAATATGCCGAGCACTTTCAAGTGGCGCTGCAGGCCCATCCATTCAAAATCGCGGTAGAACTCGCCGAAATCGGCGGCGACCGGCAAACCGGCGCGTTTTGCCTTTTCCCAGTAGCGCGCCGTCCAGTCGAGCACGCGTTCCTCCTCCCAACTCAAAAACGCGTCTTTAAACAACGATGCGACATCGTAAGTGATGGGACCATAGACCGCATCCTGAAAGTCGAGCACCCCCGGGTTCGGCACGCACACCATCAGATTGCGCGGCATGTAATCGCGGTGCACATAGACGGCCGGCTGCGCCAGGTTGTTTTTGAGGATCAGCGCGAACATCGCCTCCAGCCGCTCCTCCTGCCCGGAATTGAGCGTGAGCCCGCGGTGGCGCCGCACATACCATTCCGGAAACAACCGCAATTCGCGCGCCAGCAATGCTTGGTCGTATACCGGTAGCACGCCTGGTTTGCTCGCCTGCTGCCAAAGCAACAACGCATCGATCGCATCGCCAAAGAGCACATCGGCGGTGTCGGCATTAAGCGCCTGCAGATAACCCGCCGTGCCGAGGTCGGACAGCAGCAGAAAACCGCGCTCTAGGTCCTGGGCGATTACGTGCGGCACGTTCAACCCGGCCTGCGCCATCAGGCTGGCGACGCGCACGAACGGCCGGCAATCCTCGTACGCGGGTGGCGCATCCATGGCGATCAACGACTGCGCCGCCGCGCGCACGCGAAAATAGCGCCGGAAGCTGGCGTCCGCCGACGCCGGCTCAAGCACCAACGACGACGCGTGCAGCTGAGTTTCGATCCAGCCTTGTAGTTCGCTCCGTCGGTCCACGCGGCGCATTGCCTAATTCGGGAAAGTGTGCGATTTTATCACCCCCTTCCCACCACACTGACAATGAAATTCTTCCGCTGCAAACCGCTGGTCTGGCTGCTGCTGTGCGCGTGCAATTGCGCCACCGCAGCGGATGACGGCGGCCTCGGCTTAAAACCCGACGGCGGCCGGCTTGAACTCAAACTGCAGCCTATTTTCATCAACATCCCGCCCGGCAACAAAGACACGGTGCCGTTGTTTGTCGATGCAGACAACATCCAAGGCCACCACGAGCGGGAAATCGAAGCCGAGGGCACGGTGCGCCTCAGAAAGCGCGGCAAAGCGGTCTATGCGGACTGGCTGCGATTCGACAAACAGGACGACGAAATTCATGCGCGGGGCAACGTCCGTCTCGAGCAACGCGGCGATGTCATGGACGGCACCGAGCTCAACTTCAACCTTGATACCGAGCGCGGCGCC